>NZ_JBBKBV010000024.1:0-52897 GCF_037892815.1 Oceanobacillus sp. HCA-5259
TCAGAGATCGTGTCCCGGTTTTTTCAATTAACTAGGGATTAAAGGGTTTAATTGAAAACAGTTCGGGTACAATACCGAGTAGACAGTCGTTTATGCGGGCGAATTGGAAATCTACAAATAATCGTGATTACCCCCTACTTTTTTAAAGGGAAATGTAGTATACTATAAAAGGGTTTTATTTAAACTTATTTTAATATAAGAATGAGAAATAAGTTTAACCAATGCTTGCGTACCGATAGAAATAAATATTGAGGAGTGAAGTACATGGTAACACTTTATACCTCACCAAGTTGCACGTCCTGCAGAAAAGCTAAAGCTTGGTTGGAAGAACATAACATTCCGTTCAAGGAGCGAAATATTTTTTCGGAACCGCTAACAATTGAAGAAATAAAAGGAATTTTGCGGATGACGGAAGATGGGACAGATGAAATCATCTCGACACGTTCAAAAGTATTCCAGAAGTTAGATGTAAATATTGATCAATTACCAATGCAGGATTTGTTTGATCTCATTCAAAAAAATCCCGGCTTGTTAAGAAGACCGATTATCCTTGATGAAAAACGGCTTCAGGTTGGATATAATGAAGATGAAATCAGACGATTTCTTCCTAGAACCGTTCGTACATTCCAATTAAAGGAAGCACAACGAATGGTAAACTAAAGGAATTTATACATTTAAAGCACAGGACTAAGTACAACGTCTTGTGCTTTTATTTATCACGTATTAACGGTCTGTAATCCCCCACCTCTAAACATGAGGGAAGTCCAACATATGAAGGTAGGGGATAAACAGTCCGTAAATTCCTGATTCTGTTCAACTAACATTCAGTGGGGAGGAAAGGAACGTCCCACTGAATGAAGTTTCACTTTATCTTAAGCAGAGGCGCCCTTACAGACTAAGTACGTGATTCGTTTCGCAACGCCTGGGACTGCGATTACTCGTCCCACTGAGGAGCGTTTGTACTAGCACATCCAGTAGTCGCAGCAACGTACGGACCGGGCCATCTAGGACGTAAGGTAGTTCGATGTTGCCACAATGAGAGCGTTGTTAATCGAACTTCCTATTTTACCTATAGGAGGCAAAGGGAGCGATGTTGATTTTTACTACTTAGGCATAAGTGCAGCTAAGCTTCATGTCTTAACCAATCGGCAAGGCTTCTTTACCGCGTCCTGAGGTGAAGAAAATCCGTTAGTCGCTGGGCTCTGGAGCTGGATGTTGTGATGATTAAAAGAAAATGCGTGACAAATTGTTCAAACTGCTTTAGAATAAACATTTAATTATAGGCATATTCATTTCCAAACCGCCATACTTTATCATACAATAGCTATAAGTTAAGGAGGAACACACTTTTCTTAGCTAAACAGTCCGTACGCATATTATTTTAATAGATTCAAATCTTCGCTTGAAGGGAGAGTAGAAGAATGGAAATAGAAAGAATAAACGAAAATACGATTAAGTTTTATATTTCGTATCTGGATATTGAAGATTTAGGCTATAAGAGGGAAGACATTTGGTACAACAGAGAACGCAGTGAACAATTATTCTGGCATATGATGGATGAAGTGAATCAGAAAGAAGACTTTAGTCCGGATGGCCCGCTCTGGATTCAAGTGCAAGCGATGGAAAAAGGTCTGGAAATTATCGTTACGAAAGCCAAGATTTCTAAACATGATGAGGCATACGAACTTGATGATGATGACCTTGAATTGAACGGGGAAGAGGATATTGATGATATCCTTGAAGACACATTCGGAAAGAGTGCAGACAATGTGGATGACAATCCTGGATTCCATGAAGAGAGACTGTGGGTCATCGTGAAGTTTGCCGATTTTGAAGATGTTATCCAGCTTAGTCATTTGATGAAGCATGACTATGAAATCCAAGAAGAAACACTCTACCATTATGAAGGTGCGTACTATCTTTACGTACAGTTTGGCATCGAGGTTCTGGATGATGACGATATTCAGACGAACCTTATGAGTAAAATCCATGAATTCGCAACGAACTCTGATATCTCCTTACATGTACTTGAAGAATACGGGAAAATAATAATCGAGGAAAACACGTTTGCTGAAATAAGAAAATACTTTCCAAGAGAAAAATAGACATCTGGACAGGATGTCTATTTTTTATCGGAAAAGATCTGCTTAAAAGCAGGAATTTATTGTTATTTGTCGAATATAGCGAGCATGGAGGTGTTTGCATGCTGCAAGCAAGATTAAAAAGTGGAAAATATATTATACCTGCTCTGTACCCGAAAAGTGAGCTTTTGCAATTAAGGGCAGGAGAAGAGTCGTTTTATTGCCCGGTTTGCGATGAAAAGGTCATCTTGCGGGTAGGTGAGAAAGTAGTTGCCCATTTTGCCCACACAGCAAACGTGAATTGTCCGTCCCGGGGAGGAGGGGAAGGCGCTTATCATGAACAAGGGAAACTGCAATTATATGAATGGCTCCTTCGTCAAGGTCTTAGTGTAGAGCTTGAAGCATATATGCCGGAAATTAATCAGCGACCAGATATACTGCTCCATCACGGTGAACGCAGAATCGTGCTAGAGTACCAATGTTCTAGAATATCCAATGAGGAAATCATTGAACGAACCAATGGATACAAAGAAATTGGCGTCCCCGTTATCTGGATTCTCGGAGAAATATTATTAAAGCGAAAAGGAAAACAGGCGCTACGGATTGATTCCTTTACGAGAACGCTCATCCATCAATTTACCTCAGCTTATCCTTTAAGTCTTTTCTACTACTGTCCCTTCACTTGTGATCTCATTAAATTCCAAGACTTTACTTTTACGAATAAGAACCGTGCACTAGGAAAACTAACAGTAAAACGGCTTGAAACAATGACGTTTCCCGAACTGCTTGCAAAAGAATTTTTACCGGATTATCATTTTATAACGATTTGGAAACGGGAAAAGAAATATTTCCGCTTAAGAAGGTGGGGTAAGCTGTTTGGAGAGGAGCGGAAGTGGCATCACTGGCTATATAGGAAAGGTTTGCATTTTGAAAAGCTACCTTCATTTGTTCATCTTCCCGTTTCCGGAGCTTATCGTATGAAGCTACCCGGTTGGATTTGGCAGAGTTGGATTCTGTTCGAAGTGATTGCACCAAGGCCGATCGGATCTATAATTACGACGAAAGCGTGCAATTATCTAGTTCAACATTATTTATTCCCCTGTGAATATTTCCCCTTGATTAAGTCTCCAGCACAACCCGTCCGCGAATATCTTACACTTCTTTGTTCAGCAGGCCTCTTACGGAGAACCAATACTGATACTTTCGAAAAGTTGACAGACATCGATCTACCCGAGCGACTTGAGCTAGCTATAATAGAAGACGGCGATTTTATTACAGAACTTTTTCAGAACAAATAAACATTATTCGAGCATGATAACCCATTAATTCGTTATACTAAAAGAAGGGGTTTTCTATAATTTTCTAGAATTAGTATAGTAAGCAGATATAAAGGAGGAAATTTGATGTCAAATACGACGAAAGAATTGAAATCAAGAAGTGAGGTTCCAGTTGAACGGACTTGGCGACTGGAAGATATTTTTGCGAGCGATGAGGATTGGAAAAAGGAACATGCACAACTTACAGAAGACCTGCCGGAAATTGAAACGTATCAAGGAAAGTTAGCTTCGTCAGCTGATACGTTATATGAATTATTGAAACTGCAGGATGACCTCTCCAGTCGGCTTGGCAAATTATATACATACGCTCATATGCGTTATGATCAGGATACGACAAATTCCTTTTATCAGGGGCTGAATGCCGAGGCGGAAATGCTGCTTACGAAAGCTTCCAGTGCAATGAGCTATATCGTTCCAGAGATCCTTGCGATGGATGAAGGCAAGCTGGATGAATTTTTGCGGGAGAAGGAAGAACTAAAGCTTTACGAAAAAGTATTAACAGATATTGCGAAGCGCCGTCCGCATGTGCTGAGTGAAAAGGAGGAAGCATTGCTAGCAGAGGCTGGTGAAGCTCTAGGAACGGGTGAACAAGCATTTGGTATGCTAAACAATGCGGATCTTACATTCCCGGCGATTAAGAATGAGAACGGGGAAGAGGTTGATGTGACCCATGGCAGATATTCAATCTTCCTTGAATCAAAAGATCGCCGAGTTCGTAAAGATGCATTTATGGCGATGTATGAAACATATGGTAAATTTAAAAATACCTTTTCAGCTACGTTAGGTGGAAATATAAAGAAAGATAATTTCTATGCGAAGGTACGTAATTATGATTCAGCAAGACAAGCAGCACTCTCGAGCAATCATATCCCTGAAGAAGTATATGATAATCTAGTAGAGGCAGTGAATGAGCGTCTGCCTTTATTACATCGATACGTGGAATTGCGGAAGAAGATTCTCGGTGTCGATGAACTGCATATGTATGACCTTTATACACCGTTAGTGACAGATGTCGATATGAAAGTTCCATATGAGAAAGCGAAAGAATATGTCGCTAAAGGACTGGAGCCGCTCGGTAGCGATTATCAGCAAATTTTAAAAGAGGCGTTTGAGAATCGCTGGATTGACGTGGAAGAGAATAAAGGGAAGAGGAGTGGTGCTTATTCCTCCGGTACGTATGGAACGAATCCATACATTTTAATGAACTGGCAAGATAATATCAATAATACATTTACGCTTGCTCATGAACTTGGCCATTCGGTGCATAGCTATTATACACGAAAACATCAGCCCTTCCGTTATGGAAACTACTCAATTTTCGTAGCTGAAGTAGCTTCCACGACAAACGAAGCGTTGCTGAATGATTATCTACTGGAAAATTTGGAAGATGAAAAAGAGAAAATGTATATTCTGAATCATTTCCTGGAAGGTTTCCGAGGCACCGTATTCCGCCAGACAATGTTCGCGGAGTTTGAGCATGACATTCATGTCCGGGCCCAGAACGGGGAAGCACTTACTGCAGATAGACTGACTGAGATTTATTACGACTTGAATAAGAAGTATTATGGTCCAGCGGTAGTAAGTGATGAGGAGATTGGGCTCGAGTGGGCAAGAATCCCTCACTTCTATTACAATTATTATGTTTATCAATATGCAACCGGTTATTCAGCGGCGACTTCACTTGCAAAGCAGATTTTAGAAGAAGGGGAACCAGCAGTCGAACGCTATACTGACTTTTTAAAAGCGGGTAGCAGCGATTATCCAATCGAAGTGTTGAAAAAAGCCGGCGTTGACATGAACTCCAAACAGCCGATTTCCGATGCACTTGATGTATTTGAAGAAAAGCTTAAGGATTTAGAAAATCTATTAGGGTAATGGGAAAGGGAGCTGGTTGCATAACCGCTCCCTTATTCACCGCATTCGCCGATATGCTTTTTTGCGGTGCAAGATTGAATAAAGCATGAAATAAATTGAAATAAATAACAATGGCAACGTCAAGAATAAAGGAATCAATCGCATTAAACCAATCATGTTAATAAATAAAGCAAGCACCGTTAAAATAAAAAACAAAACCGGATACAAATGGTTCATAAGCATCCCCCTCGTTTAGTATAAAATATGAAGCAGGAACGTAAATATACCGGATAAACGTAAATATTATTGAACAATTTGTGAAAACTTGAACATATATCTTGCGCATTGAAAAAATACCTGTTAATATATAATTGTAAGTTGAAGCAAACAAACCCCTTTTGTTTGATCATGAAACTTTCTCCCATCCCCTTTGTATTCATACAAAGACGGAATTTAGAGAATGTACGCTGCCCCGTATATTCTCTATTTTTTTGTTGTATAAGAAACTATAAAATAAAAATGCAGTGATAACTTAGGGACCCAGGGCTAGCCACGTCCGCTCTGCGCCTAGCAACTAGCAGATCTTTTGGTGGGACGAGCAGTGCGCAGTCCCAAACTTCACACTCCTCCAATCGATAAAGAAGACTTGCCGAGCGGTCTTTGTGAGGCCTAGTTGCCCTTATACCCTTGTGGTGAAAGCGGGCATCAACTCAAAACTAAAGGAGGGCCGCTTAAATACGGGCTAAAGCCCAACTCACGTCTACCCCTAAAGGGGCACGTTTCCTTTATCTCATTCCGGTAAAAAGGAAGTTCGATTAAGTTCGCTCACGTATGGGGCAACATCGAACTACCTCCCATCCTGGGAGGCACAGTTTGTACGTTGCTGCGACTACTGGATGTGCTAGTGCAAACGCTCCTCGGTGGGAGGAGTAATCGCAGTCCCAGGTGTTGCGTAACGAATCGCGTTTTTAACCTGCGAGGGTGCTTCCGCCTTTGTTCTCATTTTTAAGAGAGGGACGAAAAAAACCACCCCGGGCATAAAATGTCCAGAATTTGAACTTTTTGTGAACTATCACACAAAAGTATTGTCAAATCGATAATGAGTTGTTATGATATATACATAAGTTGAAACAAACAAAAACCCCTTTTGTTTGATCATGAAACTTTCTCCCATCCCCCCTTTGTATTCATACAAAGACGGAATAAGGATATACGCTGCCCCGTATATCCTTTATTTTTTTGTCTATTTTTGGGACATGGGGTCAGAGGGTCTGTCCCAATCCAAGTGGGACAGTTCCTCTGACCCCATGTCCCGAACCCAAAAAAATAGACCGACTAATGGTTAGTCCGTCAAATTTTTGGTTTCCAGTAGATTTCGTTATCTGCTTCAACTTTTTCTACTAGTTGCTTTAATTGTAATTTCTTCATTTCACTTAATGTTTTTGTTTCTGACCAGTCATAAATAATAGAGATTTCTTGGGTGCCGATAATTGTTGAACGGCTAACCAATTCTTCTAGTGACGGTTTCGTGGATGGAATCGGGTGATATTGTAAGATTTCGCTTAAAACAAGCTCATATATTTCATAAGGATATAGTCCGGAAACTTTTATTCCATGCTCTTCCACCGTCTGATTAAAGAATACCATTGTCGGCATCGCATCGACGTCCATTTCATTCGTAAGGCGCAAATCACATTGATAGGCCCTTTTTGCCGATGGAGAAACAATGTCTTTCTCAAATTCCTGCATATCTAATTTTGTTTCCTCTGCACAAGAGAACAGTACATCTAACTCGGAAATGTTCAAGCGCTCGATAAACAGCTTTTCTTGCAACTTTTGTAAAAACTCTTTCCCTGCCCGCTTTCCCTGCAACTCAGATGCCTTAATGGCGAGGGAGGTAATCAGTGGATGTGTGACTGGATAGCGTTCACTACTTTCACTTACCATTTCTGCATGATTTGCGAAGGGAGCGTGTACCTGTTGCCTGTTCACTAAAGAAAAGCGGCTATTTACAATCACTCGCACGGTGAAAAATCTGCCATATTCCAATGTTAGTTTCCTTAAATAAAACTGGAGAGACCAGCAATCTGCGGAAAAAGGATCCAAAAACAGATAAATTTCTACAGGCTTTTGGACAGAATCCGAATCATGATATGTTGCTGATGGATTAGAGTGATTCATACTCAATAACTCAGGCTGCTGCCAGCTCACATCAAGTCCTCCTTTCCTTTATTCTGGTGTATTCATCATGTGATTAGCTGTCATCGTTAATTTCTCAAAAATAATCGTCCGATAAGGCTCATCGATACCTGCTTCTTCCAGTGCCTCTTTCATACAATCCAGCCAGGCATCACGCCTGCTTGGTGTAATGGGGAAGGGGAGATGCCTTCTGCGCATCATCGGGTGACCTCTTTCCACTTCGTAAAGTCGAGGTCCGCCAAAGAACTGGGTGAGAAACAATTTTTGCTTTCTTGCTGTCTCCGTCAAATCTTCCGGGAAAATCGGAATGAGTAACGGATGTTTTGCTACTCGTGCGTAAAAACTATCAACTATTTTCTCAATTTCACTATAGCCGCCTATTGCGTCGTAAATGGAGCGGTGTCTAATGTCCTGCATATGGATTTCTCCTAATTTTGTTTTTCATTATTGTAGCAGGGCTTTAGTATATGAGCAACAAATGTGATTTATGATAGTGAATATTTACTTATCACCTAATGTCTTCCATCGAGATTCTGCAAATTCATAAAGAACCGTTCAATCTTGTTCGGTGTCTGCCGCAAGGGAATATGATTTGTTTCCAGTATCCATTTAAACACCTTTTCACCTTCAGCACGGTTTTTCGCTTCCAGTTCAAATTCATAATCATCTTGATTGTTATACATACTGTAATCAAGCACGTAAAGGGTGTCTTTATTTTCATATTCACGGCGTTCGGTTGTCAGGTCACCAAAGTATTTTAAATCTCTGAATTCGATTCCCAACTGCTTCAGCTGTTTTCCGGTATTCGCTTTTGCTACTGGTTTCCCGTTTAGCCAACTTGCAGCTTCCTTTTGCGATAATTTATCATGTGTCTCCAGCAATCCATCACCGAATGGTTCCTTTAATGTTAATGTAAACTCCCCGTTTTTCTCTCTGATCCTTAAGGCACTGCGTTGCTTCTTCAACCTCAGATCTTCAGTTTCAAAATAATGGTTCGTTTGTTTGAAGGGTTCCTTAGGGAAGGGGAATGTTTCCAGTAACGTATCAAATTCAGCTTTCGTCAATAAATTCTTAAATTCAATTTCAATTTCCTGTGCCACTCGAAATGCCTCCGTTGTAAAGTGATTATAATTGATTATGGCAATTTCTCAAGTAATATGCAATGAATAGCCTTTTTCTCTGCATGTGTTAAAATAGACTAGGTACATACTCAAACGGAAAGAGGAGTGGTGACTGTGAATTGGGAAGTAATCCTGGCTCCTTATGAACAGGTAGTTGAAGAATTAAAAGTGAAATTAAAAGGGATGCGCAAACAATTTGAACATGAATCAAGGCACTCACCGATTGAATTTATTACAGCAAGGGTGAAGCCAATCCCGAGTATCCTGGAAAAGGCGGAGAGAAGACAAGTGCCGCTGGACCAGATAGCAGATGAAATTCAAGATATTGCGGGAATCCGTGTTGTTTGCCAATTTGTCGATGATATTTATACCGTAGTCGACATGTTACGTGAAAGAAGCGATTTTACAATTCTTGAGGAAATCGATTATATAAAAAGTAAGAAAAGCAGTGGATACCGATCCTTTCATATGATTATTCAATATCCTACCGAAACGATTCACGGAAGAAAGCTCGTAACTGCGGAAATTCAAATCCGTACACTTGCCATGAACTTCTGGGCGACGAATGAGCACTCCTTAAATTATAAATATAAAGGAAGAATACCTGAAAAAATTCAAAAACGTTTACAGCTTGCAGCAGAAGCAGCTTTTAATCTCGACGAAGAGATGTCAAAAATCAAAAGTGAAATTCAAGAGGCGAATCGGATTTTCCACCGGTTGTAATCAGGCACTCGTATGTAAGGGGGAGGAAAAGTGAAATTTGTAATTGTTTCAAGGGACGATCATCGCTCCAAAACAATTAAAGCAACAATGAAGCAATATTTAACAGAATTTGATTTGGAATATAGTAAAGAAGAACCTGAACTTGTAATATCGGTCGGAGGAGATGGTACATTCCTGGAAGCATTCCACCGTTACCACCACAGATTGAAGGAAACTGCTTTTATTGGTGTACACACAGGGCATCTTGGCTTCTATGCCGATTACACACCGGATGAACTGGAGAAATTAATCATTGAAATTGCGAAGACGCCATTTCAAACGGTGGAGTACCCGCTCCTTGAAGTCATTATCCGCTCCAAAACCGGAGAAAAAGAGGACCGGTTACTTGCACTAAATGAAGTCATGATCAAAACAGCGGATGGATCTTCCGTTGTTCTCGATGTTGAGATTAAGGGTGAGCATTTTGAAACATTCCGTGGGGATGGTATTTGCATATCTACACCGTCAGGAAGTACTGCTTATAATAAAGCGCTTGGTGGTGCAATTATCCATCCTTCATTTGAAGCGATTCAGTTAACGGAGATGGCGTCGATAAATAATCGGGTGTTCCGAACGATCGGCTCACCGCTTATTTTACCGCAACATCATACCTGTATGCTGCGTCCGATGCGTGATAGCAGCTTTCTAATTTCGATTGATCATTATACGAACACGTATACAGATGTGAAATCAATTCAGTGCCGGGTTGCCAAGGAAAAAGTACGTTTTGCAAGGTTCAGACAGTTTCCATTCTGGAACCGGGTGCGTGATTCTTTCGTTTCTGAGGGAAATCAAAGGTTTGGAGAATAGAGAGGCAATTATTTAAATGAAATGGATAATTAAGGAAGAACAGGCAGGCATGTTAATCCGTGACTTTTTGCAGCAAGTGGGCGGGTTTTCTAGACGGATTTTAATTGCGGCAAAATCTGCTGAGGGGAATATTTTGCTGAATGGGGTAAAGCAGACGGTAAGGGGGCAACTGCAAGCGGGAGATGTCTTGGAGGTAAAGCTTCCCCCAGAGCCTGTGAGTAAATGGCTTTTTCCCGAATCACTTGAACTTTCCATTGTATATGAAGATGAAGCGGTACTAGTCATAAATAAACCGGCAGGGATGCCAACACTTCCCTCGCCAAAATATAAATCGGGCACTGTTGCAAATGGGGTGCTTGCCCATTATGAAAAAATCGGAAATCCTCATACAATCCATGTTGTCACAAGACTGGATAAAGATACTTCCGGTTTATTACTCATTGCAAAAGACCGACTGAGCCATAGCTTGCTAGCAAAAAGTCAACAGCAATTCACAATTAAGCGGAAGTATTTGGCGATTGTAGAAGGTGAGATGGCAGAGGATGAAGGGAAAATTAACGCGCCGATCGGAAGGAAGCCTGGTTCTATTGTGGAACGCGTTGTCACAGAGATAGGGAAGCCGGCAGTGAGTCACTATAAAGTGAAACAACGGATGGATGAGCATACACTTTTGGAAGTGGAACTTGAAACAGGGAGAACCCATCAGATTCGGGTCCATTTTTCACATATTCACCACCCTTTACTAGGGGATGATTTATATGGTGGGAAAAAAGACTACTTAAATCGTCAGGCTCTCCATTGCCATGAAATTAGTTTCTTGCACCCATTTACAAGGAAGCTTCATACAACGAATGCTCGCTTACCAGAAGATATGGAGCAGGCAATAAAGCAATTATCAAACGATTAATCGAATGTACGAAACTTGTCTTCGTTCAAAGGTTGTTGGGAACGAACGGAAACTAAATTTTTTTCGGGAAGCTGATAGGCCGAAAGTGCATTCCCGAATACACAGCCAGTATCAATATTTATCGTATGATTGACAATTCTTGGCTCCTTAACAGGGGTATGTCCATAAATAATCCAGCGTTTTCCGTGATAGTGTTTTGCCCAATCACGTCGAATTGGTCTGCCCTTTTCGTCGGATTCGCCGGTAATGTCCCCGTAGAGAACAAAAGTCTTCACCCGTTTATCCGTACGACCGATGTATTCTTCCTTTATTCCGGCATGACAGATAACGGCATTCAGTTCAGGGATTTCGAGATAGAGCGGGGCTTGTTCGTATAAAGTCATGAACTGTTTGCGAATGTGCTGCTTTTCATCTTTACTTAGCGACTCGAATTCCTGAACCGTTGTCTCCAGTCCATGCGTTTGTTGGACATTATTCCCTAGAAAGAAGCGGTACAGTTTATTACAATGATTTCCGGGCACATAGCGAGCGATTTTTTCCGTAATAACCATACGATAGACAAGACGGATTACCGCAAGCGAATTCGGGCCACGGTCAGTTAAATCACCGAGAAAAACAGGAACTCGGCCACCGGGATGCTTGAAAACTTGATTATCATAATGGTAACCTAAACTTTGGAAAAGATTGTGCAGCTCATCGATGCAGCCGTGCACATCACCAATACAATCAATTTTCATCATTCGTGCCTCCTTTAAGAACTATTGTACACAACATGACCGATATTAATAAGACTTTATTCTCTTCGTTTTTTTATTTTTATTCGTGGAAAGATATAAATGGAGAGGTTTGCAGGAAAGGATTGGTGAACATGAGCGAATCATTAGAGAGATACGAAGCAGAAAAGCAGGAAAACTACCAAGCCCGCTTTAATAAATTACAAATATCTCTTGAAGAAGACGATATTAAAGGCTTCCGGGAAGACTTTCTTGATATGCATACGTATGAACAGGCAAGTTTTTTCAGGGAACAGCCTGTAGAGCTCAGGCGTTGGATTTACGGCTATTTATCTCCAGCGGAATTTGCTGAGATTATCGAGAGTATGGATTTTGAAGAAACGCTAGAGTACTTTACAGAAATGGACCCACAGTATTCCGGCGCCATTATGACCGAACTTCCGGTGGACGATGCGGTCGATATTCTAAGTTTATTGGAAAAAGATGAAGTTGCAAGCTTCCTGACGCTCATGGACCAGGAATCCGCCGAAGAAATTAAACTCCTTTTAAATTATGAGGAAAAAACTGCCGGTAGTATTATGACGACGGAGTTTATCGCCTTGTATGATACACAAACTGTCGAACAGGTCATGAAACTGCTGAAAGAAGAAGCGCCTGATGCTGAAATGATTTATTATTTATATGTTGTGGATGAAGCGAAGAAAATTGTTGGAGTGCTCTCAATTCGTGATTTGATTGTTTCCGATTACGATGCATTGATTAAAGATGTAATGAGTGAGTGGGTCATCACTGTCTCTGCCGGCAAAAACCAAGAGGAAGTTGCACAATTGTTTATGGATTACGATTTTCTTGCTGTACCGGTTGTAGATTTTCAAAATCACCTTATCGGGATTATTACAGTTGATGATATTTTAGATGTAGTGGATGAGGAAGCGAGTGAAGACTATTCCAAGCTTGCTGGGGTAGCCGATGGCGAACACCACACAGACACACCATTTGAAGCAGCGAAGAAACGATTGCCGTGGCTTATTATACTTTTATTTCTTGGTCTGTTCACAGCAAGTCTTATCGGACAGTTTGAAGAAACACTGGAACAGGTTGCAGTTCTTGCAATATTCATTCCGTTAATTGCTGGGATGGCAGGTAATACCGGAACACAGTCTCTAGCGGTTGCAGTGCGTGGTCTTGCAACAGGAAACTTTGGAAAGCAAGGGAAATTTAAGTGGCTGCTGCGCGAACTTGGAACAGGGATGATTACGGGAGGTGTTTCTGGTGTAATCCTTGCTATTGTCATCTTTATCTGGCAACAGAATCTCGTTTTAGGATTACTTGTCGGGGTGTCGATTTTTGCGTCCTTAATTGTAGCGACGATAGCAGGGGCATTTATTCCAATACTCATGGATCGGCTAAAGATTGATCCGGCTGTCGCATCCGGCCCTTTCATTACGACGTTGAACGATATCACATCAATCCTGATTTACTTCGGCATGGCAACATCCTTCATGTCGTACTTGGTGTAAGAACAAAGGCTCCTTACAGGTTAAGTATGCGATTCATTTCGCGGGCGCAGTTTTTAATTTTTAAATCGAAAAAAGGGGGGAGTGTTTCTTCCCTCCTTTATTTCATTACCGGGGCCAATATCTTTGGTTCAAGTAGACGAACGTTATCTCACCTTTCTGATTAAAAAAATTGGTCAAAAGCCATGGACCTTGTGGAAAACCAAGACCTCTCTCAACGCTCCCGTACCAAGAAGTCCATATTCCCTAACAAGAGGGAATTTTTCTACAATACTCCTAAAAAATCTCCAGGTTTTACTGTGTTTACTCCTCTTTTCTTATCTGAATTAGGAAGACCTAAGGCATAATAAATGATTATGCTTAATAGCAGATTAATTTGTTCCCCTTTTAGAAATTGATAGTGGGCTCAGACAGGGGAGTGCCGGTTAATTCTATGTAGAGTTTATTCGGGTAAACAGGTCAGTATATGTATCCCATTTTACTCACACACGGCTGGGCGGTTCTCGCATATACTGAATATGAAAATTTAAAACAAAGGGGAGAGGGATTTTGGATAAGGAACGGTATGCCAAGGATCCATTGTTATATATTCATCAAACCCGTACGGAGAAGATTAATGCAAACATGCAACAGTACTATCGGTCATCCAAAATGAAGCCAGAAAGTGCAGAAGGAAAGCCACCCAGTCCCGGTCGGATTAAAAAAATGTCACCAGTCTATAATCATAACTCAGAGACAGATGAAAGCGAATCGGAAGACACGGAACAAATAAAGAATAAAAACTTCCAAGAAATGACGGTAGAAGAGCAGTTGGTTTACTTAACGGATAAACCTTCCTATGCGCCACGAATAGTTTGTGAGATTAGAACCAATCAACGAAGCTATAGGGGGGTAGTGTTAAATTATCTGGATGGCGTAGTAACAATCCGAAGTGGAAGGAGAAGACTGGAAATTTCCCGTGAAGAAATCGAACGAATCCGGCTGCTCAGCTTATAAAGTGAAGCTTCATTCAGTGAGGGTTTCCTTCCCTGCCCCACTGAATGTTGAACAGAATCAAGGATTTACGGACTGTTTATCCTCCACCTTCACATATTGGGCTTCCCTCATGTTTAGAGGTTGGGGTATTACAGACCGTTAATGCGTGCTAAAGTGAAACTTCATTCAGTGGGGAATTCCTTCCCTCCCCACTGAATGTTAGTTGAACAGAATCAGGTATTTACGGCCTGTATAACCCCCACCTTAACATTTGGTTTTCCCTCATGTTTAGAAGTGGGGTATTACAGACCGTTAATACGTGATAAATACCACAAGCAAATAAAAAAAGATAGGCGCCCAAAATGAGGGAACCCCATTCATCATCTGGGCGCTTAACTTATAAAGCTTAATGGAATACGCTGATTGCTGGAAGACAAGTGACATGGCAGAAACAATGCAAGTCGACCGTAATGCAAATCCCGGTAGCTTGTAAATTTTTCGTTTTCTGCTCGGTTGGATCTTTCAAATCATTGTAGCCACATGGCTGTTCATGAGCTAATAACAACTCTAAAACTGCACAGTCATTTTTATCGATGCTTTTCACACGGAAAATGAAGCTTGCAACAATTGGACCAATTTTATCTTCCCGCTTGCGGTCTGCTCCAAATCCTTTAAATGGCTTACACCCGTCTTCACAATATAAAATGATTGGGACGGTGTCTAAACCTCTGCCATGATCTGACTCCCCAAGTAGGTCATTGATGGAGCGTTCACAACTAGTGCTACAGTGATTTTCCACTACATCTCTCTGTGCTCTCTCTATTTCTTTCAATACGTCGATAACACAGCTCCCTGTGTCAAAATCTTTTCCACAACCACAGCTCATACATCATTACTCCTTTCACAAATTAATCACTTTCTGTAATAACATATGTGCAAATGGATGGTTGGTGTGGGCAAATTACTATCTAAAGTGGGCATACTTTTCAGAATAAAGGGTATAGAATAATAGAACTACCGCCATAATTCAACATTGATTTACGAAGCATTATCATAAGATGGAAAGATTAAAGGGGGAGGGGGAAGCTGATGGGCTACATTATGCCGATTGATCGATATCAATACATTAATTATCAGGAACGGATAAGTACAGATAAATTAGCTGTATCACCGGTGAGTGCCAGTTTTCGCCCGGTACTGGAAAGAAAACATGAAGAAATATCCAGTGAATACGAACGATTACTTCCGAGCAATTATAAAACAAACACACCACAACATCAGCAAACAGTAGAAGAGACCTATGCAGAGTTAACAGGGAAAGGAAGAAGGTTCAGTGAAATAATCTAAAAAACGGGATGTTTAATAATTATTAAACATCCCATTTTTCATGGTTCCGATTATGAATCGGATATAATTGGATATCTTTACCTTTTTCATACTCCGCGTGAAAAATGTCTTCCAACTTGTAATTCTGTTTCCTCAGTTCCTCAAGCAGCCAATCTTCTGTAAGATTCCTTTCCTTGAGATTATCATAAATAATTTCACCATCATTAATTAATGAAATCGGAAGTTGAACCGGTTGAGCCGCAAGCTTCATATCTTTCCTTGTCGGTGTTTGGTAATCCGATTTCCGTAATACCGAGACTGTTCCGTTCGCTTCGAGAATCGCATATTCCACTTGATCCATGGAGAAGATATCCTTCGCTCGTAACATATGTTTCAATTGATTGACGTCCAATTTATTCTTCTTCATCACGTCACGGATAAGCTTACCGTTGTAAATTACGATTTCCGGGCTTCCTTCCAACAGGTAACGCGAACCCTTGAAGCGCTGGGTTATATATTCCGTCGTATACATTAAACCACCCCAGACAATGACGACAAATCCGATATGAGGAATGCCAATTTTATCATCAAAAAGGGCATTTCCTATTAATTCACCAAGGACAATCGCAGAAATAAAATCAAATGCTGTAATTTGGGATATTTGTGTTTTACCAAGAATTTTCGTCAAGGCGAATAAGGAAAAGAAGCCAAAGACAAGATCAAAGAACATCTCGGCATAGCTAGACATAGCAATCTCCTCCAATCAACGAGTATAGTTTAACCGTAAACTCGTATTTTATTCGAGGAAAGTCTATCGAATGGGAAGAGGACAAAAAAATAAACCGCATGCTCCCATACGGTTTATTTCTTCATTCAAATTCTTTTATCATTGCTACGTGGGGAATCCCGGCATCCATAAAAACATTTTCTGATAGCTTTTCGTACCCTTGGTCTTCATAAAATCCGATTGCGTGGGTTTGAGCATTTAATTTAGCTTTCATGTAGCCGTCTTGCTGAAGTTGTCGTTCCATTTCCTCCATTAGCATTTTACCGAAGTGTTTACCACGAAATTCTTTTCGTACACAAATTCGTTCCAGCTTGCCGTATTCATCTACATAGCGAAGCCTGCTCGCAGCAACTGGTTCATCCTGAACATAACCAACAAAGTGAATAGCTGTTTCATCATATTGATCAAGTTCTTCATCTTCAGGAACATGCTGCTCCTTCACAAACACAATCATACGCACATAAATTGCGTCATCTCGTTCTTTCTGTGATGTCACTTTCCGTATTTCCATTCCATTATTCCCTTCCGAGTACAAATGTTTCATGGACCGTCCATTGGCCATTATCTAATTGGTACAATAATTGGAAACGATCAAACGTATCCTCATATTTATGATTTTCCATATTGAGTCTCCCGAGGATATCCGTAAATTCCACATGGGTTAGGTCCTGTGCTAACGTAACATGTGGTACGAATGGATGCTTGCGGGTATCTTCAAATTTTCCACTGTGTAGTTTTTCTTCTAGTTTTATGATTTCATCAGTCTTTTCCACTTTAAAATAAATCGTATTTGTCACCGGCTCAAAGGAGCTTACCTTTGTAATGTGAATCGGGAAAGGTTCGGTTTCCATTGCGATTCGTTGCAACTCAGTGATAACCTCATCCAGCTTTCCATCCTCAATCTTAAAGCTGTCCTTTAACGTAATATGAGGCGGGATGAGCGTGTAACGTGGGTCATAACGTTTTCTATATGAGTTGGCAGCATCTTGAATTTCTTTTGACGGAAAAAAAGCGATTCCAAAGTTCATCATAAAACCTCCCGTTTAATAGTTGTTTGTTCGAGTCGAGTACATGTAGGATGATGATTTTATTTTTAATTATAACAAACTTAGTAAATTATGCTACTTTTGTTTCAGAAAGTTAACAAAGTAGATGGAAATTATTGGCGCTGCCGTCTTTTTCTTTAGTCGATCGTCGTTGTTAATGCACGGATCATATCTTTCTGCCAATATTTCCACGTATGCTCGCCATCTTCTAACTCATAGTAAAAATAATTGCTGTTGCCTGCTTCTAAAAAGTCCCGCAGTTCACGGTTAGGTGTAAGTTGGTCTACTGTCCTTCCATCTGTCAGTTTCGCCTCATTTTCTTTCTCACCGATTGTGTGATAGATATCAAGTGCGGCATGGTCTTTCGCCTGTTTCACTTGTTCCATCACCGCTTCATCGATGAAAGGGGATTGCAGAATCACCTTACCGAATGTATTTGGGTATCGTAGGGCGGTTAGTAACGAAAATGTTCCAGCAAGGGAGTCACCCATCAAAATACGCGATTTCCCCATATGATAGGTAGGGAGCAGATCATCGAGTAATGGTACAACTTCCTTAACGACAAATTTCGTAAATGCATCGTATTCGTTACCGTTCGGATGGTATTTCCGTCGCCTATCTTCCGCATCTTTATAGTGGATTCCGACAAATATCGTGTTTGTCAGTTCATAGTCTTCATGCAGCCGGTCACTATACGTTGCAATCCGGCCCATTTGATAGTAGTCGTCTCCGTCAAACATGATGCAAATGTTGTACTTGTATAAGTCTGAAAAGCTTTCTGGATAATAGATTTTTAATACTTTTGTTTCATCTAGATACTTACTCTCAATTTCTTTGTCGATCATTTTACCTTTTCTCGCCAATGCTTCCACCCCTTGTATGTATTTTAACTCAACCTTCGCATTTGAAAAAAGAAACACTGACTCATGCTTTCATTCAGCGTAAGTGTTTTGCTCGTTCATTTAATTTGGCGCTCTAATCGCCGTTCAGTTTCCCGGAGGACGGATGCTTTCCGCGGGCTCCGCGCTGAGCCTCCTCGGAAGAAAAGCACTTCCTGCGGGGTCTCATCGTCTCCGCTTTCCCGCAGGAGTCACCGTCCTCCGGGAAACTGAACTGGTAGGGATGATTATTATGAATGGAAACTATCACCCTAAGATCAGCGTTCTATTCCTAAAATGAAAAATAGTGTTCCAAATTTGGCTTTCCCCTCGGAGCAGTCCAGACACCTCGAGACTCCTGCAGGAGGAAAGGCATAGGTGAGACCCCGCAGTACGCAAAGCGTACGAGGAGGCTCACCAGCCGCCTGCGGAAAGCGAGAGGTGTCTGGACTGCGGACCTCCAGGAGGAAGTTGCACACACTTACGCTGAATGAAAGTGATAGTCGCTTCAGTTCTTTTGTTCAAGCTGCGAAGGTTAAGACGTTAACTTTATAGTACCACGTAGGAAGGGCTTGTTCTAATCCTTAGTTTGCTTGTTCGAGCAGCTGGCTTTCATGAAGGTTGTAATAAGCGCCTTTCTGCTTAATGAGTTCATCATGACTTCCTTTTTCAATGATTTTGCCGTATTCAAGCATGATGATTGTATCTGCTTCTTTGACAGTATTTAGCCGGTGCGCAATAACAAAGCTCGTTCTTCCTTCCATAAGCCGTTTAAGAGCTTCTTGGATTTTTAGTTCTGTAATTGTATCAATATTACTTGTCGCTTCATCTAAAATCAAAATGGAAGGACTCGCAATCAGCGCGCGGGCAATTGTGAGTAATTGTTTCTGCCCTTGACTAATGCCGCTTCCGGACTGATCAAGAATTGTGTCATATCCATTTGGAAGTTTCGTGATGAAATCATGAGCATTCGCATCTTTTGCAGCTTGCTCGACTTCTTCATCCGTTGCATTAAGCTTTCCGTAACGGATATTTTCCCGGATTGTTCCGTGGAAAAGGAATGTATCTTGTAAAACGAATGCCATCTGTTTTCTTAAACTGCTCCTCGTTATATCTTTAATATCAACGCCGTCCAGTGTAATTTTCCCTGCATCATAATTATAGAAACGTGAAATCAGATTAATGATCGTCGTTTTCCCGGCACCTGTGTGTCCGACAAAAGCAACCGTCTCTCCAGGTTTCGCTTCAAAGCTTACCCGATCGATGATCGTTTCCTTTTCATAGGCAAACTGGACTTCATCGAATATTACATGTCCCGCAGTTTCAGTTAGCTCTTTTGCATTTTCTTCATCTCGTTCTTCTTTTTCCTCATCCATTACATTAAAGACCCGTTCCGCACCGGCAATCGCGGAAAGAAGGATGTTGAATTGGTTGGAAAGCTCATTCAGAGGACGAGTAAATTGTCTAGCATATTCGGTGAAGATTACGATAATCCCGACCGTGACAAGTTCTTGATTACTATAGATCGCAAGCAAGCCACCAGCAAAAGCAATCAATCCGAAGCTTAAGAAATTCAGCATGTTCATGATCTTCGGAGTGAGACCGGCAATCATCTGCGCCCAGAAACCAGTTCGCTTCAGTTCTTCGTTCCGTTCTTCAAAAGCCCGAATGACCTTATCTTCCTGGGAATATGTTTTTACAACATGCTGGCCGGAAACAATTTCTTCTACATAACCATTGACTTCCCCGAGATGCTTTTGTTGTAGTTTATAGAGCGGCCCGGTCCGGGAAGTGATCCATTTCATCGCGTAAAACATAAGAGGGACGATAACGAGCGTGACAACCGTTAAAATTGGACTGAGTATCAGCATGACAATCAGCGTGCCAGCAAGTGTCAGAACACTCGAGAAAATTTGGATGACCGATTGATTGAGTGTGTTATTGACGTTATCAATATCATTTGTCAACCGGCTCATCAATTCCCCGTGCTGACGTTTATCAAAATAAGAAATCGGCAGTCGATGGAACTGTTCAAATAAATCCTTTCGCAAGTCAAAAACCGTATTCTGGGCAATTCCAATCATCCAAAAGTTCTGTAAGAAAATAGCAAGTGAATGAAAAAGGAAAACAAAGATCAAGCCGACAAGCAGTGTTCCAAGTCCATTTGTTTCCTGGGTCACGATATAATCATCAATCGCCATTCCGATAAGATAGGGACCGAGCAAACCGAGACCAGAACTAAATATCACCATTAAGATGACGAGAAAAAGCATCCCTTTCTGCCGGGAGAGATATGCCCAAATCCTTTTTAGGGTAGCCCCCATATTTTTCGCCCGTTTGTCTTTATCAATCTGGACGGAATCAAGCTTTATTTTCTCATAGTGGAAGGGAGCCTTCCAGTCCTTATTCGACATGTGCATACTCCTTTCCGTGCTGGGATTCCACAATCTGTTGATAGAGCCTGGATTGTTTAATCAATTCATTATGTGTCCCCACTGCGAGCACTTCACCTTCATCCATTAATAGAATCCGATCTGCAGTCCTTGCTGTGGAAACTTTTTGAGTAATGATCATTATTGTACAGTTGTATGATTCAATAGTCTCAAGCAATCTAGCTTCCGTAGCAAGGTCTAGGGCACTAGTACTATCATCAAGCATGAGAATCTTCGGTTTCCGGATCAGCGCCCTGGCAATCGAAATCCGCTGTTTTTGCCCACCGGAGAGATTCACTCCTTTTTGCCCGACTCTCGTGTCATACTGTTTAGGTAAACTCATGATTGTATCGTGAATCTGTGCATCTTTCGCAGCTTGTATCATTTCTTCGTCAGTCGCACCGACTTTTCCCCAAACGATATTATCCCGAACGGTTCCGGTGAAAAGGAGCGGATTCTGTGGCACATATCCGATACTATCCCTTAAGGTATCGAAGGGATAGGAATCAATAGACCGACCGTCAATTAGCACCTGTCCTTTAGTTGGATCATATAGCCGAGGCATGAGTTGGAATATCGATGTTTTCCCGGATCCGGTAGCACCCATAATCGCAAGGGTTTCTCCTGATTGGATGGTGAATGAAATATCGTTCAAAATAATTTCATCTGAAGCAGGGTATTGGAAATAAACATTGCGATATTCCACTGTACCGTCCTTAATCTCAATGTTATCATGCGTTCTATCTACTTCATATTCTGATTCACTTTCATTTTCTAATGTCAGCACTTCATTCACCCGTTCTGCCGATGCTTTTGTCCTCGAAAGAATGATGATAATAAAGGAGAACATTGAAATCGCCATCGCTACCCGGAGTGCATAATTGACGATAGAAACAACTTCTCCAACCGCAGCATTCCCGGCGAGCGACTGGATATTTCCGAACCAGATGATGAAGATAAGGCTCAAGTTCATAATAAATAAAAGGATAGGCATCGTGGATTCCACAAAATGGAAAGTCCTTTTTGTCGAAATCGCAAGGTCGTTATTTGCCCCCATGAAACGCATCTCTTCAAAATTCCGGCGTCCAAACGCTTTAATAATCCGCATACCTGCAAGATTCTCCTGCATGACTCGGTTGACGTGATCGACATTCGCCTGTACTTTAGAAAACATCTTACTAGCATACTTCATCACGAGGAATAAAAAGAGAATAAGTAAAGGCACGGTCAGAAGAAAGATCATTGCAAGGCGAGCATTTACAATAAATGCCATCGTCACTCCACCAAGCACAAGGAACGGGGCTTTTGCCATAATACGAAGCGCCATGAAGATCATATTTTGAATCTGGCGGATATCGTTCGTAAATCGTGTCACAAGTGCAGAAGTAGGGTAATTACTTAAGCTTTTAAAGGAAAAATATTGGATGCGGGCGAACAGCTTCTGTCTCAAATCAAAACCAAAGGCGAAACTGACATGAGAAGAGTAGAATGAGTTCAACACTCCAACGATAAGGGATAAAGCTGCAAGTCCAATCATGATTCCTCCCCACATCGTAATTTTCCCAACATCTTCTTGTAGCACCCCCTGATCAATCATGAGACCGAGAAAGAGAGGGAGGAGAAGCTCAATCATAAGTTCAGAAAACATAAAAATATATGCTAAAATAATGGATGTTTTATATGGTTTTAAAAAGGAAAAAACATTTTTCAAACGCTGACCCTCCAAGTAAGTAAAATAATAACAATTATTTAATTATTATAATGTGTTAGTAGGTAATTATCCAGTATCTTATTTCGGGTGTCGAAGTTTTGTGGGGGTGTTTGGAGATGATTGATTTTCCGTTTTTTTAAGTTAAACTGTGAGTCAAATAATGTGTTTACAATACAAGTATTCCGACACTAGAAAAAGGTGGTGAAAAAATGGCATTCATGCTAGTAATGGTGGGTGTTTTCTGTATTATTTACATGAAACCTCCTATTTTTAAACAAATGAGATATGATTATGTTTATCTCCTGATTGTTTTGATTTTACTATCCATCATTGTGATTAATGGGACTTTTATAGATTTAATGTCTGATGGATTACTAGTAACGCTCACGCTCATGATTTTATCTCCTTTGTATGTAAAAACATTTTCAGCAATAGGCAATAAAGGGGAACAGAATGCTTAATTCTATGCAAAAAATGCACGTCAGTACATAAACTATACGATTAGAATGATGGTTCATAGCTCAGTTGGAAGAGAGATATTTTAACAGGGTAGATGGTTCGATACAGTTGGAGCTTCTCGTTTACTCCTAGCTGTCAAATTGATAGAAAGAGAGACTTGGAAACTTTCATAGATATGGTATGATAGATAGAGTTAAAGGATTCAGAGAGAAAGGGGTAGGAAAATGGATATTGCAAAACTTTCTACAGCATTAAGCCAAGCCCAAGTAAAACAGCAAGCAAGCTTATCGGTTATGAGGATGATGATGGATACAGGGAAAGTTCAAGCTGGTGATATGCTAGAAATGTTGGACGAAAGTGTAAGTGCACCAGATGCAAGTCACCCAAATTTAGGTGGGAAAATTGATATTCAAGCATAAAATAGTACAAAATGTTAAGTTTCGCTTGCAGGAAATATAAATGTATTGTATACTAAATCTTGCAGTTGAAAATAATGATTCCGTAGCTCAGCTGGGAGAGCGCTACCTTGACAGGGTAGAGGTCGTTGGTTCGAGCCCAATCGGAATCACTATAGAACAGAGGTCTGTATCCCTTATATATCAAGGGGTACAGACCTTTTGTTTTAAGTGTAACAGATTCCGAATGCCCCTAAATTTTACCAATTGTTAAAACCTTGCTAACAACCTCATTTTCTTCTCGACTGTAATACATCTTCGAATATGTCTTCGGCTTCATTCCGGTTCGTCTGGGATGATGTGAGCATAAGAAGCTTTATCTCCAATTATACAACCTTAAATAGCGCTTGTTTAAGGTCTGATTTTCATAGGTTAGTCGACATAACTGATTCAAATACTTACATTTTATAAAGTTTGGGAGGTTTTCATATGATAAAGATTCAACGTCATCCGAAACTAGCAGATGTTGCAGCCTTTATTTCCAGATTAAATTCAAATTTAGAACACCATATTGGTTATTGTGGGAAAAAGATGGATGAAATTTTTAATACATTGGAGGAAGACTTTGGAGATATACCTGCACGTGAATCATTTTTTATAGCAACGGAAAGCGATAAGGTTGTTGGAGTCTGTGGGTTTGATGCTGATAACGAAAGGGGAAAAGCCGAAATATGGGGACCATTCGTAGACCGCGCAGATGCATTAAAGGTATCTATTTTGTTATGGGAATCCACTATTAAAGAAATTCCGAATACCATACAGACTGTCTCCTTATTTCCGGATAATCATAATTTAATGGTAGTTGATTTGGCTAATAGATATTCTTTTGATTCTGTTAGTAAAGAGACCATTTTAACTTGTTCCAAACAATCTTTTAGAAGAGTAAATAATGACAATGTAATCCCGCTAATAAGTGAACATTATAGTTCATTGATAAAGTTACACAACCAAATTTTTCCTAATTCTTACCTAACTGGTACTGAAATGGTAGATGGATTGAGTGAAACATCGACTGTTTTTGGTGCTGTAAACGAACATGGTAATTTACTAGGATATCTTTACACTGAGGCAGAGCCAGAGTTTGGAGAAGGAAGTATTGAATTTTTTGGTGTAACTCCGCTGGTGCGTAACAAAGGTTTGGGGACTTCTCTTCTTGTAAAAGGTTTAGAATGGCTTTTTACATTTCCATCCATAGAAGAAGTTACTCTATGTGTCCAATCTGACAATTCGAAGGCGATTCGTCTATATAAAAGACTGGGGTTTCAGATTGAGCATCAACTTACATTTTTCGAAAAAACTCTAGACAAATCAGGCGTAAACTGAATATTGGTCTCTATTATTATGTTAGGTAAATCTTATTTAATATTACAATTTAAGTTAATTTAGGTCCAAAATTATTTAGCGAAAAGTGTTCATTTTTACTTGACGGTTACATGGTGTTGGCATACAGTAGAATGCTTACGATAACCAATATAAAACTTGTTTTAATTCGCCTTGTTTTGTTGGACGCCAACATTGGCATCTGGAACTGAATAAAGGTACATTTATTTGTACGAAATTTAGGTGCTTTTTGAATGACATTAGCACCTTTTCTTGGTACAATATAATTAAAATTCAGAATATAAAATGGTGTCGGGAAATAAAGTTTTCTACAAGAAGGAGAGCTGAACTTAGGAGCCATAATACTATTCGATGGGGTATGTAATTTTTGTAATAAAAGCATTCAGTATATCATTAAAAGAGAGTCGTATGATTACTTCAAATTTGCTTCATTGCAAGGTGAAGTTGGTCAAACCTTACTGAAAAAACACCAGTTACCTTGGGATGTTGATAGTTTTGTATTGATTAAAGACGATCGAGTGTTTTTAAAGTCGGATGCTACTCTTCGGATATGTAGACATTTAAAATGTCCTTGGAAACTACTGACGATACTACTCATTATTCCTAAACCGATTCGGAATGCAGTTTACTCAATCATCGCAAAAAACAGGTACAAATTTTTGGGGAAAAGGGATAGTTGCGCTATACCTTCTCGAGAAATCCGTAGCCGTTTTTTAGATTGAGCTTTTTTATTTTGTTTTGATTGAGAATGTTATCTCAAGACTAAGCTGTTTCACTAATTAAAATTAGATCGGAGGGTATAACTTTTGAAGTTCAATGCAAACAAAGACTTAGCTTATCGAATAATAATTGGGGGATCGGCACTGTTATTCTTAGGACTATCACTTGGACTATTCATACCGATTTACCATAAAGCAGGACTCGCCGCAAGTTTAATCTTTTCTTTGATATTTGGGATTTTCGCTATTGTCATTTTATGGTTTTGGTACCGAACATTTTACTTTGTAACAAATGATTATTTAATTATTCATATTGGCCCATTTAAACGCCGAATTGAGCTCGAAACCATTAAAAAAATCGAAAAAACTAATACTCAATTAGCCTCAGCTGCTCTTTCCAAAGAACGTTATTACGTATACTATGGTTCCAGTGATTTTACAATCATCGCTCCAGAAAATATGGACCAGTTTATACAAGTGATCAATGAACGAAAGGACGAACCGGTAGAGTTTCTGAAATAGAATGTGTACATTCATTTCCAGTGATTAAACCTGTATTTCCGAATAGATGATTCCACGGTGAAGGAACACCATGAAAAGGTTAAGCCGCAATTATTTCATGCGGCTTAATCTTTTTTGGTAAGGTCGGCTAGAAATAGTACTTGTCTGTTTAATTCAACGATTCCGTAATTTCGATAATGTATGCCTCTCTCTCAAGCTGTGAAGAAACTGAGTTTCCTCCCCATAGATATGCATTTTGATATACCCATAGTTCGCCGTTAGTGGTAAACTACGATTAAATGTGTGACATATCCTAAGAGTGAAGGATAGAGATGGTTCTTATATGTTTAAAAAAAGAAAATAGAACTAATTGATAAATATTTATCCAATTTTTAATATATTGCGATTATTTGTAATAACCTCTTAAACGAGCTGTAACCACAGACGTGTCCCCCTGTGCTAGGATTAGACTTAATCAATAACAAAAGGGGGACTACTAATGAAAAAGTTAGTATCCGTATTGATAGGGCTGGTTATTATAGGGATTGCTGCGACTTCAGTGTCAGCAGCTGATTATGAGGTACAAAAGGGAGACAGTCTTTGGAAAATAGCGAATGAAAATAATACAACTGTTGAAATATTGATGGAAATAAATGGACTCAAATCGTCATTAATTCATCCGAAACAAGTATTGAAACTCGGAGTAGAGACGGAGGCAGAGTTTTATATTGTGCAAGAGGGAGATACTCTGACACATATTAGTAATTCCTATAGTGATGATGTAACGGTCGATAAACTGAGGGAATGGAATAATCTACCCTCCGACCTAATTATAACGGGACAGCGTTTAAATGTGAATGGTGTGGGAGTTGAACCAACAGTAAGTGAAGAGTCGGAGCAAACAGCAGATGAACCGGAAGTTGAGACAGGTACTGACGCAAATGAAGAGAATCAAGAGGCAGTGGAAGCGAGTCAGGATTCAGCGGAAGAGAGTCAAGAGACAGTAGAAGAGCAAGTTGAATCGGCCAACAAGGTTGAGGAAACAACAACCGGGGAAGTTAGAGGAGAAACATTTGCTGTTGAAGCAACCGCCTATACTGCAGGCTGTTCCGGCTGTTCTGGTGTTACTGCAACTGGAATTAATCTGAATAACGACCCTTATGCAAAAGTTATTGCTGTAGATCCTAATGTTATTCCGCTAGGTACACAAGTCTATGTAGAAGGCTATGGATATGCTGTGGCAGGTGATACAGGTGGAGCCATCAAAGGAAATAAAATAGATGTACATCTCCCAACAAAAGAAGAAGCATACAACTGGGGAAGAAAAACAGTAAACATCACGCTTATAGAGTGATAAGGAAGCTTATTTTTATAAGAACTTAATCTGTCTTTATTATATAGTTTATAAGTTCCTTGTCTCAGGTTCTTCATTCTTTCTTATCTCCTATGTCTGATAATTGTAATTTGTCTAAAACTAAGAAGTGCTATAAAATGGAAGTAAATCATGTATAACGATTTATAATGACAGATGCCATCACAAATACTGAGCGGTAGAGTAGACAAGGAGGGAAAGAATGGAAATTAAAGACTTGCTAATTTTTCAAAGTGTTGCTCGTAATGGAAGTATTAGTAAAGCTGCAGATGAACTTAATTATGTACAATCCCATATCACTTCTCGAATTAAGTCATTAGAATTAAGTTTGAAAACACGACTATTTGATCGTCATAGTAAAGGAACGACATTAAATTCGGAAGGAAAGAGGCTTTTAGTCCATTCAGAGAAGATTTTACACATGATAGAAGAGATGAAGAAAGAATTTCAAGAATGTAGCAATCCCTCAGGTACTCTCGAGATTGGGACTGTTGAGACCGTCACGAAGCTACCGATGATTTTATCCAACTTTCATAAAAATTATCCCAATGTGGAGTTAACACTAAAAACGGGTGTAAACAATGATTTAATAAATGATATTTTGAATCGCAAATTAGACGGTGCCTTTGTTACAGGATTTGGGAGGCACCCCGATATTGAGCAGATTGAAGTTTTTAAGGAAGAACTCGTTTTAATAGCAGATAACAAAAAAGTTAGTTATAGCAGTTTGAAAAATAGGCCAATGCTTGTTTTTAGTAAGGGATGCAGTTATCGAGCGCGGCTGGAGAATTGGTTACATGATAGCGGAATTGTGAATGCTAAAGTAATGGAATTTGGAACATTGGAAACGATTCTGGAAAGTGTGATAGCTGGGCTTGGGATAAGTCTTGTACCCAAATCCACTGTTCGTTATTTAAAATTAGCTGGGGATGTTCGGTGTTACCCAGTACCTAAAAAATATAGTGAGATATCAACTGTCTTCATTAGACAGGCAGATACGTATTTAACAAAAACGATGCAAAAGTTTATTGATACCATTCATATATTAGAAAATGAAATTCCCCGTCCGTTCGTTAATCCAAATGTAGATATCTCGGCAATTAAAGAATATTCCGTTTGAAGGGCAACTTTGTTCTTTTTATCATATAAAAAACATACATCAGTGGGTGTTTTCTTACCCACTGATTTTTTTATAACTTTTTACAGTCCTATTTCTAATTTAAAAGAATGATATCAGTTTTACAGATGGAGGAATATCAGTATTAGCTATTTTACGGAAGGGAAAGTAACTTTTATACTAAGGATAGAGATGGTTTTTATAAAATTCCTACAATAAGGGGCGGGAGGAGTGTAGTACATGACGAAAATGAATCTTGAGTTAGCAAAGCAACTTATCGAAGGTGCCGAGAAAAAAGCAGCAGAACTTGGAATACAAATGGTTATCTCTGTTGTGGATGAGGGTGGAAATCTTATCGCAGTACATCGTATGGATGATGCCTGGTTGGCTAGCGTTGACATCGCACAAAATAAAGCGTGGACTTCTGTTGCTTTAAAAATGCCAACATCCAATTTAGCTGAAGCGACTGTTCCGCACGCTGAACTCTATGGATTAAACACGACAAATAATGGGCGGTTAGTTCTCTTTGGCGGAGGCATCCCCTTAGTTGAAAATGATAAAGTGATTGGGGCTGTTGGTGCAAGTGGAAGTGCTGTTGAGCATGATATCCAAGTTGCACAAGCAGCAGTTGATGTTTTTGAAAACTTGAAGTAAGATGAGCGGTCAGAGCACTTGTCTTATCCAAGCGAGGCTTTGAAGTTATGGGATTAGTTCCTTGCTGTGCTAAAGTGTTAGCATGGGAGGGGACTGATCCTTTTTTATTGTTCAAACCGAAGTTTCAACCTTAATGCAGAGCAGTCAAAATAACACCGAACGATACGTTTTTCCGGGAATAGCGTAACAGTGCAGGTATGGAACCTCAAGCCGTAAGTTATTAAGGTGACCCTAAGAAGCGTGCTGTTGGTGGCTGGGTTTCCACTAATCCAAAGAAACCGCTAGGAAACTAATTTCTTGAAAAAGCTTTATCTGCTATAATAAATTAATTGAACAAATATTAAAGATGAAGGATAAGTTTTTTCTGCTGTATATTAAAAGAATGATATAGATGACCAAGGCATATATTTACCGTTGGCTATTCTTTTTTATGCTGAAAATGGGTAGATAAATTAAAACAATTTAGGGGGGTAGATAAGGAGCGCTAACAACCTAATTTATTCAATTAACACTCCGTGGGAAAAGAGCAAAAACTCCCACTGAATGAGGTTTTATTTTATCGTAATTATGGAGCGCTATTTCTAGAGCGATAGGAATGGCGCTCTAGTCATAATTTTTGCGCTGTTAGAAGCGGACCAGATGGGGGTAATTATTCTTTAATGAGGATAAGATTTGTGCCCTTTATCATCCTATAGTAAACTTTGGTGATTGATACGTGAATGGATGAATAGTATAAGTTATGTATCCGAAGAAAGGAATGATCGTAACGATGGAGAATAAATTAATTATGAAATCCTATTATCAAACGATTATAGATGAAAATGAAAAAGAAAAAGAGCACCCAATCAAGATACTGGGTGAGATGTATATGGAAGAAATGAAGAAGGAACAGCCTGAACTGTCTGCAATCCGTTTTGCTCAAGGAGAAGTTTATTTCTTGAATCAAGATTATGAAGCTGCGATTTATAAGTGGCAGCACCCTTTAGACAAATCCTTAATACCATGGGGACAGAAAAATATAGCAGATGCGCACATGGAAATGGGGTTATTGGAGTACGCAGAGAAGTTTTATAAGGAAGTGGAGACGGATTCCGTTACATTAAAAACAGAAGTCATGCTGCAACTTTTCTCGCTGTATATCCAACAAGACCAAATGGAAAAGTCCGTTGATATCATTAAAAAAGCGGTTCAATTGAATCCAGATTATGCTGATGTAACAGAAATAGCAAAGCGTTATTTTGAGAGTATCAAAGATTGGGATAGTGCAATCGAACTTGCAGTTAATGAAGCAATCCGGACGGAATCTCTGTCCTGGTTTGAGGTATTAGAAGGGTATGCCAACCTTGGCGTCACATCTAACCATGATCCTGCTTATTTCAATAACGTGTTAGTTACATTATACTCTATTGATAAATATCATTTTGAACGTTTGACGGATGGATTATGGAGGAGCTTTAAGCAAAGCGAGTATTATTTTCGTTGGCTAGAAGAGGTGAACCAGCTTCTCTTGTACCAAAACATGGAAGCCTCTTACAACTGGAGGAAACTACCAAGTCTATTTAAAGAAGGGTACTATTATTTAATTAGTGGTAGATTTTTAATAAATGATGTTTCAAATTTAGTGCAAGATCATTTAACGAATTGGTTAGCGGTATCTTCGACTTCCGATCGTCTCATCTCTTCGGCCGCAATACTAGCCTGGAATGAGCTTTTCCCTTCAGCGATGGATACATCATTGATTCAGGAAGCAGAACAAGCGTTTAAAAATGCAAGTCCGGATCAAAGTGGCAAAGAAGAAGGAATAAAGCTTTTGGATTCTATTAAAGTGTGGGCGGAGAAAGAAGGTTTACTAGAAGGGTTAACAGAATTTATGGGATCTAGGCTAGATGAATATAAAATAGAAGAGGTAGGCCCAACAAGGATTCGAGAAGTTATTAAAGATGCATTAGCATACATTTCAGACCAGCAGGCAGAGCTCGAGAATGTTATTTTGCGGGAAATTGATTGGAGTGAGGAGGTCTTAACAGAACTGCATGATTTCCATCAAGAGATACTTGATGTGGAGAAAGATAAGGCCAACATCATGATAAGTTCGTTCCGTGATTTAAAGAATAAATTAATGGAGAAAGCGCAAGTTAAACTACCTGAGTTACTCAAGAACTGTTCCGATTTAGTGAAAGAGGACAGCGACTTTTCCAAACTTCATCTTGTATTGAATGAAGAAATGAATAACCGGATGGCACAGTACATGGAAAAGGAAGTCTTAGCCGAATTTAAATCTGTGACAGAGGAATGGTTAGATACTTGCGAAAGAGAGTTTCAAGAAAGCCAGATGCTATTTGATGAAGTGAGTGAAAATATAAACCAGCAATTTAAACAAGAGAAAGTTGTATTGTCAGGTGACTTTAAAATATTGGATGACTGGAAGCGGGATATCGAGCGGATATCAAGGGGATTATTACGCTTTGAAGAAGTAAATATTTTGTTGCGGAATAATCCTTCCCAGTTGTTATTAAAAGGAGCTGGAAAACTGTTAGCTCCCCTGTCAAAAAATAAAGAGATGCTCCTCGGGAGGTATAGGGACTATATCGAGAATGCTGATTACAGTGAAGTCGCGGAGGAAATGACAAAAACATTTACCCAGCAATTACAGTTTTTTGAGGAATCCATCGGATGGGATGTAAACAAGTTTTTCTTCAATCCACAGGAAGAGCTCCATCGTATAATAGAGGAAGTACAAGCAGCTATTGAAGAAAAGAACGGTTCTTTAAATGAGATGCGTGAACAACCTGAAATCTATCAAGATCCTCTTTTCTTGTTCGAGTTAAAACTGCGGCATTATGATTTAATGAATGGGATAGATACGATGAGCTATATTGGGAGGTATTAGGGGGGCTTTAAGCGGGTTTGAGTTTCTCTTATGTAGTGGAAAAAGCGCTAAGCTAGAACAGACAATAGCTATTGGAAGCTAACTTCCAATAGCTATTTACTTTTCACTGCCAGTGGTTTTAAATGATGCACTTGCAGGCTCAGTATTTGCAAACCGTACCATCATACCTGTCTATTTCATCTTTCTTCACTGCAATAATCATCAAATCAAATGTTTTATAAGTATAATTAACACTTTTGCTATTTTCAATTTACTCCCCCTCGTAAAGTAACTTATTTTTAGGAAGGAACTTTTTTAACCACTTTAATTGATAACTACACATAGTTCAATAAGATTGTAGCTTAATAATTTAAGAAAAACAAATAAAATTGTAATTTTCCCAAAATAGGAAAGCTGGATGTTTACGGTTCAATTAACCACTTACCAAGCAACTAATTTCTCGTAAAAAGCTTTATTAGCTATAATAGATTAGTTGAATAAATATTAATGCAGATTTTTGCCGTATCTAAATAGAAAGAAGGATGTAGATGAAAAAAGCTTTTGTTTACCGCTGGGTTTTCTTTTTTATCGGAATTATGCTGCTAGGTCTCGGAGTATCGTTAACCATCAAAGGTCAGCGGTTTGGTGTGGGCTCTTGGGATGTGTTGCATATTGGTCTATTTCAAAATCTCGGGTTATCGATTGGCATGTGGTCCATTATCGCAGGGATTATCGTAATTACGATTGCTTCTATTGGTTTACGTGAATTTCCAAAACTAGGTACCTTTTTAAATATGGTTTCGGTCGGTTTATTTATCGATTTTTTTAATTGGCTGATTCCCGATCCACATACATTTACGCTGCAACTGGTCAGTTTTATTCTCGGCATTTTATTATTAGGTAGTGGTTCGGGTATTTATATTTCAGCAAATTTAGGAGCAGGTCCGCGAGATAGTCTGATGCTGCTCATTGTTAAAAAGTTTAAATTAAGTATACGAGTTGCACGTACGATGATGGAAGTTAGTGTTGCGGTCGCTGGATTTTTATTAGGCGGACCGATTGGTGTCGGTACTGTAGTTATGGTCTTTGCACTTGGCCCGGTGATGCAGGTGGCATTAGGAAATAGTAAAAAAATATTAGACAATTTGATTGCGGAGAAGCAGGTTTCTAATTATTCAAGAAGCAGAGATGGCTTAACATCTAACGATAATGCTGTTTAAATCATCGTCTCTCCCTAGAAGACATGTCAATTCTATACACATATTGAACGTGATGAATACAAGGAAGTTTCCAGGAGCATTTCCTCATATTCTTGCATAGGCTATTGCATGTTATATGAGAGGATGTGTGCATTTGGAACTGACCATTTCTCATTTATTATACGGCTTGTTTACGCTTTTGATTATTATGACGATGATTTTCCGTAAAGGTGTTGTATTACTAACCTTACTCGGAACATTTGTCATTGCATGGGTGTATAAAGGGGATATTATCAGCGGATTTACTTCCATTTTCAATGCGAATTTAGTTGCTGCACAGGAGTTATTTAGTATATTTTTAATTATTACGTTTATGTTGGCGCTCCTTCATTCTTTACGTGATTTAGGTGCGGATAAGCGAATGATCCAGCCCATCCAGAGATTTATGGTGAACGGACATATTTCTTTTTTCGTATTGGTAGGAGTTACGTATATTATATCCTTGTTCTTTTGGCCGACACCTGCTGTACCATTAATATGTGCGTTACTTGTACCAGCTGCTGTGCGGGCGGGATTACCAGCTATGATAGCTGCAGTTGCGATTGCGCTTGCTGGGCAGGGAATGGCATTATCATCAGATTATGTTGTGCAAGTGGCGCCGGGTCTATCGGCAGCATCTGCTGGCATCGATGCTGAGTCTGTAGCCGATAAAGCGCTTGTCATGTCATTGATTGCTGGTGGTGTAGCAATTCTTTTAGCCTATCTATTTTACCGGAAATCCATCCGTTCCAAAGATGATCCGCTAAACGAAGTGGACTTACAAACATTACAAACCTCCGAAACCTCTACAAATAAAGTAAGAACAACTCATTTAACTACTTGGAGCAAGATTTTTGCAATTTTAGTCCCTTTATCCCTTCTTATTGTTGTTATATATATGATGTACAATAAGCTTTTTTCAAGAAGCAGTGAATTGGTCGGGGGAGATGGCGCTGCTTTTATTGGTGGCGTTGCGGTAATACTTTTATTGTTATCGACCGTTGCTTTTGGAAAGCATCATGCCCTGGACTATATTAGTAATCATATTACGGAAGGCTTTGTATTTGCTTTTAAAGCAATGGGCCCGGTTATTCCAATTGCAGGCTTTTTCTTTTTAGGCAGCCCTGACTTTTCTGGTAATATTTTAGGCGTAGAAGAAGGGCCTGCATTATTGTTTGACCTTGTTACTTCTACACAGGAATACTTACCGCAGAGTGCACTGCTCGCAGGATTAAGTATGTTGATTATTGGGATCATCACAGGACTCGATGGCTCAGGTTTCTCTGGCTTGCCACTTACAGGAGCTCTTGCAGCTTCACTGGAAACAAGTTCGATTGACGTGTCAACATTAGCGGCAATTGGACAAATGGGGGCAATATGGACTGGTGGAGGAACGATTATCGCATGGTCGTCATTGATTGCAATTGCTGGCTTCTGTGGAGTTTCTGTCATGGACCTCGTTCGTAAAAACTTTTTCCCTGTTATTATTGGTTTAATTGTGATGACTTTTATTGCAGTATTTTTTCTATAATTGCTTATTAACCAATCGGAATAACGAATTTAAGAAAGCGCCAATCTTTTGATTATCAAGGGATGGGTGCTTTTTCTTATGATATAGGAAAGTATAAAATACGAGGGTAGCATTATTTTAAATATTCAACGGTCTTGTGAGACCCTGAACAAAAAGGACAACTATTATAATTTAAACGGATGATTTGCTCATGTTCGGGCAAAATGATTGAGAGAGAGTGACGAAACTTTTATAAATATAGTTGCGTTTCGGAATGTCTACTGACGCAAGAATAAACAGCCATTTTATCCTTGGAAATTCGTAAAGGAGGTCACCCTGTGATATGAGTTTTTTGTTAAGAGCTTTTATCATTTTGGTTGTTGGATACTTTTTAATGAGATTCGTTGGTAAGAAGACGGCAAGTGAAATGACTGGTATTGAAATTATTACGCTTTTGGCAATGGCTTCTATGATTGGACATGGGGTGGGGGAGGATGGATTATGGAAAACAATTTTGGTTTTATGTTTATTCATTGCTCTATTGATCACTGTCCAATTTCTTTCGGTAAAATTTGATTTTGCAGAAAAGTGGATAATGGGTAAAGCAATACTAGTTATCCAAAACGGACAAGTTTTAAGTAGGAATTTAAAAAAGCTGCGTATGTCCGTTGACCAATTAGAATCTAAATTAAGAGAACAGGGGATATCTTCCATAACCGATGTGAAAACTTGTACAATAGAAATTAGTGGTCAATTAGGCTATGAATTAGTGGATGAAGCAAAGCCTGTTACATTTAGGGACCTGCAATCCTTAGCAGCGCAACAACAATTGCCGCCACTTCTTCATCGCCCGAACAATCCAAATGATAATCTTTTCAATGAAGTGATTCAACAGGAAAATAAAAATCAAAAAGACTTAAGCCTGGATCGTCGAGAATAAAATAAACTAATGTATTAACATAAAAAAGAATCTATTTGTTAAAAGTAATTATGAAAGCAGTGAGCAAAGCGATATACTCACTGCTTTTTGTGTTTTTAAATTTCATGAATGGAAAAGATGACACATTACGTGTGGAAAATACGGCGGTTAGTAGTTTATCGGATCCATGCTTTTGTATCTTCAGGGCTTAAAAATTGGATCAGGAATGGGGACGACTGTTTATAAAGACAACATAATAGAATGACGTTTTTTATTGATTTCTTGGGAGATTTCCTGCTCCAACGCAAAGCCGAATTGATACAAAGTAGCTTCGTCAAATTCTTTTCCTATAAGCTGTACTCCGATAGGTAGGCTGTCTTTTGAAAAGCCGCATGGAACAGTTAAGCTAGGGAACCCATTCAAATTAGTCGGGGACGTGAGTTTCGTAATAGTTGAGCGGATATGATTCCCATACCCATTCGTAATTGTTGCATCCCGACTTCCAATATCGGGTGGCAAAATAGACATGGTAGGCGTGAGTAAAATATCACAATCGTCTAATGCCTCGTTGAATTCCTTTTTCGCTAATTCTCTATTTTGGAGTGCACGGGCGAATTCAAAGCCTTTTGCTAGAAGACCTGTTTGTAATCTTTCTTTGACTTCCTCATCCCAGAGGTCCGGGTATTCCTTAAGGTTATTCTCATGAACAGCGTAGGCTTCCGTTCGCAGAATTATCCGTTGTGCCTCTAAACTTCTCTCACTAATGGAGAGTTTAATTTGCCTTATTTCTGCTCCAAGCATTTCAAATGTTTGAATCACATTTTTAATGGCAAATTGAATTTCTTCATCAATATCTTCGTAATAATAAGCTGTGGGGATACCGATTATTTTTCCTTTCATATCTTTCCCTAATAGGCGAGTGTAATCTTCTTTTTTCCGTCGAATAGACTTGGGATCCTCTCGGTCGTACGCAACCATCTCATTTAATAGCAAAGCATTATCAATTACAGATCTTGTCAGTGGTCCAACATGATCAAGTGACCAAGAAAGGGGATAGACACCCCGATTACTAATACTTCCAAATGTCGGTTTCATGCCTACAATTCCGCAAAAAGATGCTGGAACCCGGACGGAACCACCTGTATCGGTTCCTAAGGCGCCGAAACATAGATATGCTGACACGGCAGCAGCTGATCCCCCACTGGATCCGCCTGTCATTTTCTTTATATTATAAGGATTGTGTGCCGGTCCAACATGAGAACGGTCTCCAGTCGGACCAAAGGCAAATTGATGTGTATTATTTTTACCGATTATAATGGCACCTGCTTTGATTAATCTATTAATTACGAAAGCATTTTCTTTTGGTGAGAAATTCCTATATATTTCGGAACCCATCGTTGTTTTAATCCCTTTTGTAAAGATATTATCTTTAATCCCAATAGGTATGCCATGCAGAGGTCCTTTATAGTTGCCTTGCTTGATTTCTTTTTCCATCTCATTTGCATCTTTAAGAGCCTTGTCCTCATTCACTGTAATATAAGCATTTAATGTGGGGTCTGTTTTTTTAATTCGGTCAATTGTGCTTTTAACGAGTTGTACTGGAGAGATTTCACCCTTCTTTATTTGTTTTGCCAGACTGTGGATTTCCTTAGATAAAAAATCATTCATAAAACCTTCCCCCTTTTGATATGTTGATAGTACAAACACTTTATGCTCCAGGAATTGTATTATTGCCTATTAAAGTCAATTAAAAATTATTTCGGAAATATTATGGTCAGTAGGAGTGAAACGATGTTATCAACATGGTTCTGGATTCAATTGATTATTTTTATTTTAGTTATGGCTATAGTTATCGTCGTTGCGACGAAAAGGACGAAAACAATTGATGACTTTGCCATAAGTGGAGCAAATTTAGGGCCTGTTGTCTTAGGCTTATCCTTCGCTGCAACGGTAATGAGTGCTGCGACATTTATGGGGTATCCAGGATATTCGCATGCCTGGGGATTCAGTAATTTATGGCTTTATTTATCGTTATCTGTAGCAACTCCCATCGGCTTTCTTACAGTTGGAAAAATGGTCAGAAAAGTTAATACAAAGCAACGTTCCTTATCCCTTCCCGACTGGCTTGGAGACTATTATAACAGTGACTTTCTAAGAGTTGGCTCCGGACTTATCATGTTATTTAATCTATTTTATATCGCTGCTCAATTCTCCGCAGGTGCACAAATTTTCGAGAAAATTGTGGGGACTAGTTATGGCATCGGACTAGTTATTATTGCTGTTATTGTTATAGCGTATGTGTTCGTAGGGGGTTCCTATGCTGACGTTTATACGGACGCCATCCAAGCGATGTTAATGATTATAGTTGCTGTAATTGTATTTATTTCCGGTATTGTTATATTCGGTGACGGAAATATTAATGCGGCTTTTTCTAACATTACCGAGAACTTCAAAGAACAAGACGGGAATTTATTAAAGGTTTTCAATCCAGAATCGAATTACTATGCCTTTTCAGCAGTGCTAGGTTTATTTATCATTCAATTTGCTTTTGCATCTCAGCCACAACTATTCAACAAAGTCTTATCACTTAAAAAACCTAGTGATTTACGAAAAATGTTTATTGTTTATATTATTACTACGGTGCTTTGCTTACTTGTTTTATTCGGTGGTTTCTATAGTCGTGTTGCTGTACCAGAGTTGCAAAATGCTGACCTAGGTTTACTTGCTTATGTAGAGTGGAGCATGCCGGCGTTTTTAGGAGCATTAGTTGTAGTTACGATTTTGGCTGCTGCCCTATCAACGACAGACGGATTATTCGTCGTCATGTCTACTGTATTTGCGAATGACATTTATAGAAAATTTTTAGTTAAACGAGGAATTGTTAAAGTAACCGATGAACAGATGCAAAAGACGGCTATGAGTATTAGTCGCTGGGCTGTTATTGTTATTGGAATACTTGCCTGCTTTCTCGTATTAAGTCCGCCTCCATTTCTTGGCGACTTGATGTGGATTGGGATTTCCGGAGTTTCTGCGGGCACGCTTGGTCCTATTATGTACGCTGTTTTCAGCCGGAAAAAAGCCTCTCCACGTGCAGCGGAAGCGTCTATGGTTATTGGGCTTGTATCTTATTTAATGATCGTATTCACAGGAATTGAATCCAGTCCACTCGCAGCTGGAGGGTGGGCAACTTGTGTGGGGATTGCTGTAATGATCATTTTGGCTAATGTATTAAAGCGCCCAGATGATCAGACTGCGTAATCACGCATTGACGGTCTGTAATACCCCCACCTCTAAACATGAAGGAAGCCCAACATGTGAAAGTGGAGGAGATATACAGTCCGTAAATCCCGATCCTGTTCGACTAACATTCAGTGGAGACCCTCACTGAATGAAGTTTCACTTTATTTAATCGTAGGATACTGATTCGGAAGGGAGAATAATAATCAATGTGGACTAACCCAATGTTATCGATTTGGTTGTATATGGCTATAGGTGGCTTGATTGTACAAGGGATTATTTTATGGAAGTTTTATGGACCGGAAGATTAGGAAGATAGGAATGACAGAAGTTTAATAAAAGGTGTATTCTCTTATGATTAGGAGACACACCTTTTTAGTATATCAGCGAGCAATTAACTATCATCTATGTCAAATGCAGAGACATCTTTATTTTGCTTTTCATATAATGATGGTGAGGTGGTTAGCCATGGTAGAGATTCTTATGATGGGGACAATAATCGCTCCTGTTACAACAGGCATTGTTCAGGCATTAAAAGTTTCCAAAATAGTGCCTAAGCGGTATTTACCTTTAGCATCCATTTTTATTGGTGTTGCGCTTGGAGCGTCTGCAACATTTCTTGGAGCAGACCTTCTTGTCCGCAGCTGGGCTGGAGGAATTAGTGGACTTGCCGCCACAGGATTGTTTGAATTGAGTAAGAATGGAAGAGATATAAACGATCCAGAGGAAGAGGAGTAAACGGTCATACTTACTTTGCTAAAGAGCGCGCTAATTAAAATGCGCGCTCTTTTATGTATCATTTTACATTATATGTGAAGAATAAAGGTGCTTGTAATTATTCGCTGGAGGTAATGTTATGACTAACTCTAATACACAACTAACATCATCTGAAATCGCAGCAATTTGGACATCCTACATGAATGACAGTATGAATCAATGTATATTAGAATATTTTTTAAAAGACGTTGAGGATTCGGAAATCCGATCACTTGTCCAACAAACTTATGATTTTATAAGTACACATGTGAATAAATTAGACCAACTTTTTATTATGGAGAAGCTCCCGCTGCCAGCTGGCTTTGGTAAGGAAGATGTCAATCTGAATGCACCGCGCTTATATACCGACGGGCTTATGCTTGAATATATTGGGCATTTGACTAGGGTTGGATTAGTTGCGTACAGTGGTTTTATCACCACGAGTGCCAGGAAAGATATTAAAACTATTTTTAAGGAAGGAATCACGGGAGTATTGGAGTTGTATGATAGGGCAACGGATATTTCCGTAGATAAAGGTTTATTTGTGCGGCCTCCATATATTCCTTATCCAACAAAAGCAGACATGATTGACAGCAAGAAATATTTTAGTGGAATGAATCCATTCAGTAATAAGCGACCACTAAATGCAGTGGAAATATCTTATCTTCATATGAACGTACGGACGAATATGATTGGAGGGAAGCTTGCAATAAGCTTTGCGCAAGTCTCTGCCGTTGAGAAGGTGCAGAACTGGATGCTAAGAGGGAGAGATATTACGAAAAAACATATTGGAATCTTTGCTAAGATACTTTCCGACAATGATTTGCTAGCACCTCTTTCATCAGATGTTTCCATAACGGATTCAACGATTCCCCCTTTCTCGGAAAAGTTAGGGATGTTCTTGTTCGCAGAGTTGTGTGCGTTAGGAATTGGAAATTATGCAACGGCTGCTGGAGCAAGTCAGCGGCATGATCTTATCGTGAATTATGAACGTTTATCCCTTGAAGTAGCACAATATGCGAAAGATGGAGCAGAGATTATGATTGAAAACGGATGGTTGGAGCAACCTCCAGGTACAGTGGATAAAGAGAAGCTTGCGAAAAGCAAAAACAAACATAATTAATATGCTATCAAACGTTTAATCTGTAGGATGTGAAAGGATGAAGCAATCACCGCTTGAAAAAATATTTTGGAGTATTGCTCTGCCGGGTTTTGGACAATTGTTGAATGGGAAAATCGTGAAAGGTCTTATCTTCATTACAGCTGAATTCATGATTAATGTGAAATCAAATTTGAATCAGGTGATCATTTATAGTTTCCGAGGAGAGATGCAAACGGCCATTGCGGAGACGAATTATCTTTGGCTTATGTTCTATCCATGTGTATATATGTTTGCCATTTGGGATGCTTATCGGGATGCAGGAGGAGCGAGGTCTCCTTACTCTTTTCTCCCATTTGTTTTCAGCGCATACTTCGGAACAATTGGATTAATCTACTCCTCCACCTTGAGAATATTCGGTGCGTTAATTGGTCCTGTTTTCTTGCCGATTATATTCTTATGTATCGGAACCTTTGTTGGACTTGCTATTGTATCGATCATCAAGCAGATGAGGAAAGTGGCTGGGACATAACAACACGGGCGCTTGCGCCTTTGTGTGGATTTAACTCATTTTAGAATAGTTATGTCCTAGCCATTTCAGCTTTTTTTATGACTCAACTTTTGCACCCTGAAAATATTAAAGCAAATCATCCTAATTAAGCGCCCCTAACCGTTATTAATTAAAAAAGTCTTCTCAAAATGAATGAATGCTTTCATTCAACGTAAGTATCTTGCTGTCATTATTTTGGTGTCCTGATTACCGTTCAGTTGCCCGGTGGACGGATACTTTCCCAGTTAAGTAAGCTAATGATGCATATGGGAAAATAGGGATCGTTTGTTTTCTTATTAGAGCGAGGTAAGCGTCCTAATAGGAAAATAGTTCCCTATTGTTTTCCCATTAAAGTAAGATGGATATGCTGATGGGAAAATAAAACCCAGTTGTTTTCCCATTTAAGTAAGCTGAATATGCTGATGGGAAAATAAAACCCAGTTGTTTGCCCATTAGAGTAAGCTGAGCATGCGAATGGGAAAATAACCCCCAGTAGTTTTCCCATTAGAGTAAGCTGAGCATGCGAATGGGAAAATAACCCCCAGTAGTTTTCCCATTAAAGTAAGCTGAACATGCTGATGGGAGAATAACCCCCAGTAGTTTTCCCATTAGAGTAAGCTGAGCATGCGAATGGGAAAATAACCCCCAGTAGTTTTCCCGTTAAAGTAAGCTGAATATGCTGATGGGAGAATAACCCCAGGTTGTTTTCCCATTAAAGTAAGCTGAACATGCGAATGGGAAAATAACCCCCAGTAGTTTTCCCATTAAAGTAAGGTGAGCATGCGAATGGGAAAATAACCCCCAGTAGTTTTCCCATTAGAGTAAGGTGAGCCCCCTTAGCGCTTAGCCCGAGGCGGTCTAAGAACGCTCTTGTATGTGGCAACGTCTGCATGAGCACATTCTATGCGTCGAGGCTCACAGCCACTTAACGGAAAGTGAGAGGTGTCGGGACTGCGGACCTTTAGATAGCCAAGGAATACATAACTGTTTCAGACGGCAAATGTTGAGTTATGATTTATGAAGTTTTATGAAATCAGCTTCAAACCAACTGCAGCACCTAGTACCATACTAATAAAAACAATCCTTCTCCAGTCCTTGGATTCTCCGTATATTAACATACCTAAAATTGCTCCGCCGGAAGCGCCGATCCCTGTCCAAACTGCATAAGCTGTACTCATCGGAAGCGTCTCCATGGCATATGCAAGAAAAATAAAACTAGCCCCAAATCCAAGAATCAACAAAGCTAATGCTTTAAAGTTTCGGTCGATATGCAATTTATTGATCATAGCAACACCGAACATTTCAAATATACCTGCCAAAATTAACGAAGTCCATGCCATTAGGATTCACCGCCTTCCCTAACGTTATCCGGTGTCACTAATTTCAAACCAACGACACCTGCTAATAAAATAAGAATTAATATTACTTTCTCTAACCCGAATGGTTCTCCAAAGAATACTATCTCAGAAAAAACGGTTCCCGCTGTTCCTAAACCGACAAAAACCGCATAGACCGTACCAACCGGGAGTTTCCTTCCAGCCATAATCATTAAATAGAAGCTGATATAGATGGCGACAACCGTTCCAGCCCAAGTCCAAAAATCTTGTGCGTGTTTTAAACCAATCACCCAAAAAACTTCAAAGAAAGCAGCAATAATCACTTTCATCCATTCTTTATTCAATTGTATTGCACCTCCAAAATAAGAATTTCCGAAAAACAAAAAAGCCTGGGAGAAACTGTGAAAATACAGTATCTCCCAGGCTTTTATCCTTCCGTGGCACAGCAAAGCTGCGAGTTTTCTCTCGGTCTCAGACCAACAAAGTTGCGGAACCCTAGAAAACATTCAACTTATGCAATTACTTTTTACTATACAGGAGTAGGAGCGATTTTTCAAGAGAAGGGGATTTAATTATTGAGTCAAGTTTTCACATTGGAATAATCTAGTCCTTACCAAGTATACTAAAGGGTAATGACAAGCTATAAAAGGAGAGCTTATGACGAATTTATTTAATTTCAACTTGGAGAACACGTACGCGGAACTCCCTGAAACTTTTTATCAAAAATTGAGGCCGAACCCGGTGGCGAATCCTCAACTTGTTTTTTATAATGAGGAACTTGGAAAAGCACTTGGTCTCAATAATGAAGAAATGCAAAGTGATGAAGCAATCGCTATTTATGGGGGAAATGCTCTCCCGCCAAATGCGATACCGCTAGCTCAAAGTTATGCCGGTCACCAATTCGGTCATTTCACGATGCTCGGTGATGGACGTGCGGTACTGCTTGGGGAACAAGTGACACCTGACTCCAAACGCTTCGATATCCAGCTGAAGGGTGCAGGGAGGACAGCCTATTCCCGTGGTGGTGATGGCCGGGCTGCACTTGGGCCAATGATTAGGGAGTACATGGTTAGTGAAGCGATGCATGGCTTAAATATCCCTACTACAAGGGGCCTTGCTGTAGTGACGACAGGGGAAGGGATTCGCCGGGAGACGATACTCCCGGGTGCGATTTTGACGAGGGTGGCTTCCAGTCATATTCGGGTAGGTACATTTCAATTTGCAGCCCACTTCTGTGAAATAGATGAACTTGTGCAACTTACTGATTATACAATTGAGCGGCATGATCCAGAAGTAAAACATGCGGAAAATCCGTACCTCGCTTTTTTGAGAAACGTGTTGGATCGGCAGGCGCAATTAGTCGCGAAATGGCAGCTCGTCGGGTTTATTCATGGCGTGATGAATACCGATAATATGACGATCAGCGGTGAAACAATTGATTATGGTCCATGTGCTTTCATGGATGCGTATCATCAGGATATTGTATTCAGTTCGATTGATGTGAATGGGCGTTATGCCTACCGGAATCAGCCGAGCATTGCCGCATGGAATCTGGCGCGCTTTGCAGAGACACTGCTTCCTTTACTCGGAAGGAGCAAGGAAGAACCCTTGAAATATGCGCAAGAAGCTATTTCAGAATTTGGTCCTTTATATAAGAAATATTGGCTGGAAGGGATGCGACAGAAACTCGGGATATTTGGTGAAAGAGAAGGGGATGAAGCCCTCATTGAAGAACTGCTCACGTTGATGCAACATTATCATGCCGATTATACGAATACGTTCTTAGCGTTAACTTATGGCAAAGAAGAAGATTTTCCGCTTGGACGTATGGATGAATTTAAAAAGTGGAAAATCAAATGGCAGGAAAGGATCAAAATACAAAGCGAGACGCAGGAAGCAAGCAACAAGCTTATGTATGAGCATAATCCAGCATTGATTCCGAGAAATAAGTGGGTAGAGGACGCCATCGAAGCGGCTGTTCAAAAGGAAGATTATACGCCAGCAGAAGAATTAATTCATCTCTTGAAAAATCCCTTTGCCCATACAGATGAACAGAAGGAATTTGCGAAAAGAAATTATGACACCGGAACTTCTTATCAAACATTTTGCGGGACGTAAAAAAGAGAAAGAAACGTAATAATGAAGCGCGTTTCTTTCTCTTTTTTATCACATTCTCCTTACAACGCATAATTTCTTCTTCCATCCATAAAAGGAGTCCCATTAGACTATCGCTTTAGCTGCTTCCATTGCTGATAAGCTTCCTTTAAACGAATCTGGTTCGATAATAATATTCAAAAAGTCCACCCTTTCGAAACAACTACAATAATGTGAATACATTATATAAGAGACGGTCTATAATGGGAAAGACCATTATTGAAAAACTTTAAAAAATCCCTGTTTATCCATTGAAAAAATAATTTAATTCTGATAAGATAACATCAACAATTGAAACGTTATGTGTAACTGGCGAAACGCGGAGACCACCGCGGGGGAGCACATAATGAAATCATGTCGATCGCCTGGGCAGAGGTAAGGGATTTTTAACTCCTTGCCTTTTTATGTTTAAGGAGGCGACTTGAATGAATAGAATATTCAAAAGCGACGAATGTTATGGGTGACACTATAACGGGAGCGGCTTCTGGAGAGAATGCATATGCATCGCCGAAGGGTTCAAAATCTCAGGCAAAAGGACAGAAGAACAACAAAGGTTTATTTGTTGTTTTCTAGATCTTTCTGAGATTGGGGTTTTTTCCAGTCTCTTTTTATGTTTCTAGGCTGCGTTGTGGAGATTAGAAAGAAAAGTAAGAGTAAAAAGGAGAAAGAGTAGAGAGATGACAACAATAACTTTAGACAAAACAAAAAGAATTAAAACGTTGAATCATATTGCTGAGGTAGGCCTCGCAATATTTAATGAAGAAGATTACACGATTGATAATGAAGCAAATGATCCGGATGCAATTGTTGTCCGGAGTTATCCGATGCACAACATGGCATTCGGTGGAAATTTAAAAGCTATCGCACGTGCTGGCGCGGGTGTGAATAATATTCCCGTTGATACTTGTTCCAATCAAGGTATTGTTGTATTCAATACTCCTGGGGCAAATGCGAATGCCGTAAAAGAACTCGTGCTTACTTCTATTATGGCATCCTCTCGTAACCTGTTTAACGGAGTCGATTGGGTGAAAGATTTAAAAGGCAAAGGGGAAGAAGTACCGCAGCTCGTTGAACAAGGGAAAAAGCAATTTGTCGGACGTGAGGCGAAAGGGAAGAAGCTAGGCGTCATTGGACTTGGTGCAATTGGAGCGATGGTTGCTAATGATGCACTGAATCTTGATATGGATGTTATTGGGTTTGACCCGTATATTTCTGTTGATACGGCTTGGGAACTATCCCGGAATATTAAGCGTGCGATGTCTCTTGGAGATGTATTTGAACAGGCGGATTTTATCACAATTCATGTTCCCCTTACAAATGAGACAGCAGGTATGCTAAATAGGGAAGCTTTTGAACAGATGAAGCCAGGCGTCCATATTCTGAACTTCTCGCGTGGCGGGCTTGTCGATGAAGATGCGCTTGAAGTGGCTCTGGAGAAGGGCCGTGTCGGTAAATACATTACTGATTTCCCTAATGATCGCTTACTTCATATGGAAAATGCGATAACATTACCCCATCTTGGTGCGTCAACGATTGAATCAGAGGAAAATTGTGCACGAATGGCAACTCGCCAGGTGAGAGATTTCCTAGAGACAGGTAATATTAAAAACGCGGTGAACTTCCCGAATGCGTTTCTTCCTTATACAGGAAAGCGCCGGGTTACGGTTTTCCATCATAATGTACCGAATATGCTCGGCCAAATTAGTGCGATTATTTCTAAAAGGGGTCTAAATATTGCGGCAATGATTAACAAAAGCCGTGGTGACTTGGCATATACGATGATTGATATTGACGAGAAAGTGAACGGGGACGTCATTCCAGGAATGGAAGCCGAAATTAATACAATCGAGGATGTAATCCGAATTCGCACAATCTAATCCAAATGGGACAGAGGCTCTGTCCCATTTTTTCGTTGTAAAGGAAAATTTTAAACAAGATGTTGTGAGAGATTCTAGCGCTTATGTCCGTTCTGACTCTTATCAATCAAAATCAATATGGAAAGCATGAAAACCAGCTGGAATGTGTTAGTTTTTCCAGCCGGTTTCATTATTTTTTGTCCTTTCTTTCATCTGTAATTACGCGATACGGGCGCATCATGTCATAATCTTCATGTTCGAGGATGTGGCAATGCCAGACGTATTCACCGGTATAGGGACCGAAATTTGCAATCACGCGGGTCATCGTTCCAGCGGGTACTTCAATTGTATCTTTCCAACTGCGATTATTCGCAAGAGGAGCTTGTGGTGCTCCTGTAAACAAAAGGGTCCCATCTTCATTGAATCGTTCAAGATCAAAGGTCTGATGATCCAGCACTTGAAATTGAATAAGATGAATATGGATTGGATGGGAGAAGTTGGTTGTGTTTATGAATGCCCAAATCTCTGTCGAATCTAACTGTGGATTTTCCGTAACTGGATCATGCCATTTCAGATTATTTAAAAGCAGTAAAGGACGATCATATTCATCAGTGGAACCAACTAGTTTTAAATAACGGACCGTCTTAATTTCATCTTGTTTTAAGGAAGGGACATAGGAAAGGTTAACAGGTAAATTACTCGTATCTTTACTTTTTAGCTTTTCTGTAACCCGGAATTGCATAATTTCTCCCATTCCGTCAGCTGGATCAGCACCTGGTCCAAGATTATTTTTTAGTATAATCGTTTGGCCTTCTAATTCCGAAAAATCGATGATGACATCGATACGCTCGGCAGGCTGCAGCCCGATTTCTTCCATTTCGACGCGTTTTCTAAGCAGCCCGCCATCTGAGCCGATTTGATGTAAAACCTCTCCATTATCAAGCGACAGCCGGTAACCTCTCGTGTTGGAGCCATTTAAAATACGGAAACGGTATTTCCGAGGTTCTACTTCCAAATATGGCCAAATTTTTCCGTTTACAACAATTGTATCTCCTAAAAATGCTGGCACAATGGAAGGGTTCGGTAAATTGGGATCAGCGTCATTTGGTTGCGCTGGGTAGGATAAGGAGCCGTCTGGATGGAAGCTCCGATCGACAATCATTAATGGAATTTCGTAGTCACCACTTGGGAGGTTTAGGGATGCTTCATGTTTATCCCGTAAAATGTACATTCCGGCAAGCCCGGCATATACATTGAGCCTTGTCAGTCCCATTGCATGATCGTGATACCAAAGTAAGCTGCTGCGCTGATGGTTTGGATAATGAAACGTCCGTTGTGTAAATGTTGGCCCTGTAACTTGGAAATTTCTTGTATACCAAGCATCAGGATGCCCATCGCTTTCTGGCTTTGTTTCCATCCCGTGTAAATGGACAACTGTACGGACGGTAGGGAGTTTATCCAAATCATGGATGGACGTATCAACGGGGAGGATATGTCTGTTCGGCAGCTCATTATGCCATGTTACAGATACCGGTTCATCACGGAATGCTTCAATCAGCGGTCCAGGAAATTGCCTATTATATCCCCATAATGTGGTTCGCGGCAAGTCACGGTGTAATTTGGCCCGGAATTCTTCCATCGTTATATCGTAATGTGCACCATTCCTTGTTTTTTTACTTGGTTGAAGTGTGTTTAAAAGCGGTAGAGGATCCACAAATTTTTCCAGTCGTTGCATTCTTTCACCTCAAATCTTCCTTATAACTAAACTCTCGCTCCTGAAAAAATCAATCTTACCAGGGATTTATAGTCGATGATGTGTATAGTTAGGCATGGTATTGCAACAAAAGGCATTCTCCTTAAATAAACTGTGGGCCTAAATGAAAGTTTCACTTACGCTGAATGGAAGTTCTTTCAATTTTTTTAAGATGTATCCTGTGTTTCAGGTTACGAAAGTTGAGCTTATAATAGTAAATGCAGTAATTTTTAATTGGGAAAGGCGAATGTACTATATAGCTATGAAAGTAGCCGCGACTATCGAGTGTAACAGGCTGGATGTATTGATGTATCATGCTTCAGGGTTTTAGAAACACATTAATACGAAGTGGAAAGATCTAACATCCGGTAGTAGCTCGATTCGTTCAACTATACCATTTAGTGGGGAATAAAAAGTTCCTCTTATTAAATGAAGTTTCACTTTAATGGTGATGGTTGGAACATATGAAGTATGATAAAATATGAAGGATCTAATTTGAAGGAGGAATAATAATGACGAAGGTACCTTTTCTTGCAGTTGAAGGTCCAATTGGTATTGGTAAGACTTCACTTGCAAAAAAGATCGCCAGTCATTTTGAATTTCATTTGTTGAAAGAGATTGTAAGTGAGAATCCTTTTCTTGACAAATTTTATGAAGATATAAATGAGTGGAGTTTTCAAACAGAAATGTTTTTCCTGTGTAATCGATATAAACAGTTAGAAGATATAGATAAGGACTATTTGAAGCATGGTCATCCGGTCGTGGCGGACTATCATATGGCGAAAAATATGATATTCGCAAAACGGACTTTAGATGAAGGTCAGTTTGATAAATACAGGCAGATTTATGAGATTTTAACGAAGGACATGCCGCAACCTAATCTTGTCATTTATATAACCGGTAGTCTCGATACGATTATGGAACGAATTAGGAAGCGGGGAAGAAAAATCGAGAAAAATATTGAATCGGAGTACTTACAGCAACTGTCGCTGGATTATAAACAATTCATGAACGACTTTGAAAAAGAAAATCCCGATATCCCGCTAATTCGGATTAACGGGGATGAGATGGATTTCATGCAAAATCAGGATCATCTGGAAAAAATTTTAAACATAGTTAACGAACAGCTGACAATTAAAGGAGCAAGCAAATGAATTGGAGAGAGAAATACGGTATACCGAATGATGCAGTAATTACGATTGCCGGTACAGTAGGTGTTGGGAAATCGACGATGACTACAGCTTTGGCGGAGGCACTCGATTTTAAAACATCTTTTGAAAAAGTGGATCATAATCCATATCTGGAAAGCTTTTATAAGGATTTTGAGCGTTGGAGTTTCCATTTACAAATTTATTTCCTGGCGGAGCGTTTTAAGGAACAAAAGAAAATATTTGAATACGGTGGCGGTTTTGTTCAAGATCGCTCGATTTATGAAGATACTGGAATTTTTGCGAGAATGCATTACGAAAAAGGAACAATGTCACCTACGGATTATGAAACATATAAAAACCTATTCGATGCGATGGTCATGACGCCATATTTCCCGCACCCAGATTTATTGATTTATTTGGAAGGATCTTTAGATGAAATAATTGGTCGTATTCGCCAGCGGGGGCGAGAGATGGAGCGGAAGACACCGGTTAGTTACTGGGAAGAAATGCATGACCGGTATAGTAAGTGGATTGACAGCTTTAATGCCTGTCCTGTTTTACGAATTAATATTGCAGATTATGATTTGAAACAGGAGGAATCTCTTGAACTGATTCTAGAGAAAGTTGGCCGGCGGATTGGCAAGCGTAAGATGAGATCCATGATTCCAATAAATGAGGACTATCGGCTGTAATGAAGAATTCCCTAACGGTCGATTTCTTGCATAAAATAAGGGGAGTAACCAAGTAAGGGGTGAAACCATGGGATTATATATTAATGGCGATTACGAAGATATTTATCAGACGGATGAAGCGGTTGATGATAATAATCAGGTAATATATTTTCATAACCGTACTACTGAAAGGCTTAAAGAACAAACGCAATTCAATGAATCGGTCGAGAAGCATGTAGCGGAAATAAAATCATCAACTGACAGGCAACATGTGCTGAATATGCAGAAATGGCATGAATTCGAGACGGAATATAGAAGACTGTTAGCGAAATTAGCAGCTATTTCAGAGGAGAATGAACGGCTTGCAAAACAAGTTACAGCATATATGGAGCGTCAGGAGGAGATTACGAACCAATTAGCCATTGACAAGAACAGGATGAAAGGTCTGGAGAAGCGAGTCGAGGAGCAGGAAGCAATGACAGCAAAGGTAGTGCGGCAACTGGATCATTTTCGCAGTGTCTTATATGAACGCACGAACTATTTAGCTGAAAAGGTTGAGGAAGCGACAGCATCTATTATCCGGTTTTTAAAAAATGAACCATACACATCAAGTACAAAGGAAAAAGAAAAGGCGATACGTTGAGTCGGGATATAAGTTGGAAAGAAAATAGGGCGGGGACATTTATCCCCAGCCCTATTCAAAGTTCAATTTATAGTCATCTGCTTTAATCATTTTTAATTTCCGGGAGAACACATAGATTAATCCTAAGTTTAATATAATTGGCAAGATGAGGAACGTGCCAAGCATAATCGTAATATTATTTAACGTCCAGCCGCCCTCAGCAAGATTAATATAATTTAAAGGCCCGACTAGACCAGATAAACCGAAACCCGCACTATAAGGCGTCCCTTGAATATTTAATACCCCCGCAAGTCCTCCAAGGAAAGCTGCGGTAATCAGCATAGGAAATGCAATTTTCGGTTTCATGATGAAGTTCCGCATTTGAATCTTCGGGGAACCAAGCACATGGGCAAGAGCTGTACCGAGCGAGTTTGCTTTATAGCTTGCAATCGCAAGCCCAACACCTGCTGCTACAATCCCGAGATTTGCCGCTCCAGAGCCGATACCGGAAAGCATAATTACCGTTGCAACACCAACAGTAGAGATAGGGGAGAGGATAATGAGACAGAAAATCACTGCAATCATTGCGCCCATCAAAACCGGCTGCATATTTGTAACAGCAGCAACCAATTCTCCTAACAATTCGGTTGAATAACGGATGAAAGGAAGTAAAGCATAACCTATCATACCTGGAACAATAATACTTAAAGTCGGTATTAATAGAATGGAATAGCCTTTCAAACGATTTCCAATCCATAGAACAAATAAGACAGCAAGTGCCGCCGTAATACCAGTGTTAATCACGATCCCGATACCGTTTAATGCGAATAGCCCTTCTTCGGTTTTCATAATAGCCCCGCTGCCGATCATCGCTGCAATGCCGACAGAAGCTGTTTGAATCGGTGTTAACTTAAATGTTACTCCAACCATTACTCCAATTAAAATCGGCAGTAAACTCATGACCATTACGGTTATATCAAATAAATGCTCCAAAGCTGGAAAATATGGAATTAATATTTTTAAAATTTCACCTAATAAAGCATTTGGAATTAGTGCGACAACAATCCCGATACTCATTCCGTTTAATAACTTACTGAAAAAATCCTTCATCCCCGCTCGTCTCCCCCAAACAAAGTAATTGCAGTAAATTATAAGATGAGTTTCGTTAATAGTCAACCATTTTTCTTTTGCAGAGTAATGCTTTTATGTATTAAAGTGAATGAGTGGCAAAAAAGATTGGGATAGAAGTCAATTCAGTTTCGCTTTTCTCAAAAATAAAACAGCTCTGTCACTTTTTGGACGAGCTGTAGATTATTTATTTAGTTGTTTCCATTACAATTGTTCCAGCTTTGCGGTCATGAGGGAATAGTTTTCCTGCTTGGCCTTCAAAGCTATCCCTATTCTTTATGTACGCGATGGTGCTAGTAGTGTCCCGGTGCAGCATTCTTTTTAAGATCTGTTCGTTCGTCAATTCCTTGCCGTCTTCACTTTTTAGTTCGATTCCCATTAGTTTGTAACCAATTGTCTGTCCACTGTTTTTGAGTTGCACATATTCTAATGTGTACTGGCTCAGAATTGGTAACACAATCATATGGAATGCTTCGTTTTTTATTTTTTTCCGTAAGAAATATTCTGCAGCTAGAGAAGCTGCCGTGCTAATACAGCCATCAATTAGTGAGGCCTTTAAGCGTTTTTTCGTCAATGGTTTCATCATAATTCCTCCCTTTGTCCTCATTACATACCTCTACCATATACGGAAATTGATTAGAATAGGTTTCATTTATAATAGAATATCTTTTGAGTTTGTGTTGTCGATTTTCGTTCTGTGGGAAAGAAATGCTGTCGTAAGATAGAGGCTCTTTCAATAAATTTAGCATGAACGCTCGTTTTATGACGAAAAGGCATGAACTATGGATAATATTTCTACTATCTAGTTCTTAAGCAAGATAAGGTACGGATTATCTTTTTTCCAATTTAAAGAAATATCTATTAAAAGAAACCGTTTTGGGAGATAAATCCTATCCTTTAAGACTCTGATCGTTTCTTCCTCTTTTAAAAGATCTCTCGTAAAGACTCTTTC
>NZ_JBBKBV010000025.1:0-52792 GCF_037892815.1 Oceanobacillus sp. HCA-5259
GGAAGAGTTACCATCCTTCCCTTTTCCATTATTTTGGATCCTGTATAAATTCGACAAACTAACATCAACTAAAAAATTATTTTCTAATGTCTACAAGCATTCTTACCTTACAGTGATGGAGGACTATCAGGAAGTGTCACTGAAAGAATCACATTAGCTGGAAGAAGTAATCGTTACAGAGGATACGACCGCCTTTTTTAAAGATAATGATTATTACACGACCGTAATCAATCGGATTACAAAGAATAGCCATGTTCCGACAGTAGTTAAAATGGAGGAGACAAAGATAAGTTGGCAAATGAAAAAGGCATTACCATTATCGGTGTCTTTATTATATATGACTATTCCATTAATATCTCAATCTCATCTAGATTATCCTCATACAAATCATCCAGCAGCTGATTTCCAAGCTCCGTATATGCTTCCGGGTTATCCTCAAGTTCCCCAATCATTTCACTGATATATGCCATAACATAATGACTCATTTCCTGCGTCCGCTCAAAATATTTCTCTGGCTCCATGTTGAATTTCTTTGCCTGTGCTTCCGCAAAATCACGCGTTCCATTGGCAATTTCCGTATCACTATCTTCTGCCGGATATACATCCTGCACATGAACAGTAGGCTCTTCTGATATATCTAACTGCATGGCTTTTGCTTCTTGCATTGCCAATTTTCCTTTGATTGTTCCCTCTAAATTATCGAGGATTTGGTCATCAGGATATAAAAAGCGCAACTCGCCAACTGTCAGCTCCTCTCCTCTGATAATCGCCGCTACATCTTTATCATCATATTTAGTAGCTTCCTGGCATCCTGCTAGCAAAATAAAACAACAAAGTAGTGTGAAACTGATTATTCTTCTCATGGTTTAGCTCCCTTTGCTCCATACTTCATTCATTTTGTATATTGTGCGTACAGTTTATTCGACTTATAACCGAAGAATAAATATAAGATGATTGTTATCGGGATGAAGCACCAAGCGAAACCGCGCATGAGTGCAAAGGGTGTTTCAAAAAGAAAAGCAAACCAAAATGCCGTTCCCGTTTTATCCCATAAACCTGGCGTGAAATAGAGCGCTTTCGGGTTAATAAACGCCTCAAAGTCGATAATATCCGTCACATAAAATATGGCTAACAAGGGGAAAAAACTATAAGCTGATTCGAGACTGACCCTCGCATATCTTTTATATCGTACAGCCTTTGATGCTTGATCGGAAAAAATATCATCTTCAGCGGTATCATCCATCTTTTGAAAGTATTGGAATCCAGAGCTCCTGGTACCAGCGAGATGTTTCCAGCCGCTGTCTTCAAACATGGTGCAATAATCAATATAGTCCTCTTTGTTCTTGAATACCCTGTAATCAATCTTAATCGTTGTCTTTTCAGGCTCCCCTCGCCTAAATTGATACCCGAAAGATACACGCTGTAAATGGTATCCATCACTTGCCATTTGCGCTAGCCACTTTTCTTCCTTTTCAAAATCGATGAAAAGCTTAAACCTATACATTTTCCATCCCTCGATTCTCATACTCTCGCAAAGCTAATGATTGTTCCGTAATATGGACAAGATGCTTCATACGTTCGCAATCCAATCGCAATACTTCAATCCCTTTTTCCGTAATGACATATGTTTTTCTTCGTTTGTCTGTACTTTTCACTGATTTAATTAATTCCTGTTTTAACAAATTTTCAATTGCCCCATACATTGTCCCCGCAGCAATTTTTACCGTCTGATTACTCAACTCCTCGACCTTTTGCATCATAATGTATCCATGAGCAGGTTCAAGTAACGATAATAAAATATAATACGTTGTTTCCGTTAAAGGTAAATACTTATTTAAATCCATTTCTTTTATCGCTCCAATATTTCGACTTAAACTATACAGCTTGATTATATAGTTTAAGTTTATACAGTTGGACTGTATAAGTCAATAAAAAGTAAACAATTGGTTTATATTTTTAACCAAACTAAAAGAGAGCTTCTTAATAAGATAAGCTCTCTATTAACCAAAAAACAGTGGGAAAACTCATCAACAGATGATGTTACCCACTGTTTTCCATACGTATTTATTCTCCCTGTTTTTGCAACGCATCTTGCTCCCTCTTCTTCACTAAATAATACGAATTAATCCAGGAAGCAATCGGAATGATCATCGCTATCCCAATACCAGCACTCAAGATAATGAGGAGCTCCGAGTTGAAGATTTTCGAATTGGCAATTTCACCAATCGAGTATTCCATGTCTTTCACCCATAATAACAACGCCAAATATCCACCAAAGAAGGCGAAAAACAATGTATTTGTATTCGATCCTAAAATATCCCTGCCAATCCGTATACCAGAAATGAATAAATCTTTCTTCGTAATGCCTGGATTTTGATCAAATATTTCCTGCATCGGTGAAGTAATGGAAATAGCGACATCCGTAATCGCACCGATTGTACTCACAATAATCATCGCTGCTGCTATCTTCACGAAATCCAGTCCGATATAGAGAGAGAATAACGTACTCAACTCCTCTACCTGCTCTTCACTAAACCCTTGGATCATTAATTTATCCGTCATGATATAAATAAGCAGAACTAGGAAAACAATCGTTATTACCGTAGACAAGAAAGCTGTCTTTGTCTTGCTATTTACTTCATTGATGTAAAACAGATTGATACAACTGATGATTGCACAGGCGATTAAAATCAAGATAATTGGGTTCATCGCAGGATCCAACAGGAAAAATACGGTAAGGATCAGAACCGCAAAGTTTAGAAACAACGAAATAAATGACCGTAACCCTTTTCTCCCGCCAATGAGCACCATTAGGATAAACAAAATGGCGGATAGTACCACTAATACATTCATACGCGTCCCCTCTTCCGGTTAACAAAAAAGATAGAGATATACAGACCGATTGGAATCGCCAAAACGATCCCTATACCGCCTGCGAGTGCCCTAGCTAATTCAAGCGACAGGTTCATTGAAAGGGTAAATCCCCACAAGGAAGCATTTTTCAAAAATAAGAGAAGCATAGGAATGGAGCCACTTATATAGGCGAAAAATAAAATATTGGTCATCGTCCCCATGATATCTCTCCCAATATGCAGACCAGATTTTTTCAATGTCTTATTATCGATCGCATGATTATTCTCATACATTTCAAAAACAGACGACGACATCGTAATCGCAACATCCATAACAGCCCCAAGCGATCCGATTAATAATCCTGCCAAGAAAACTGGCTTGTACGGACGGCTGAGAAAATCAATTTCTTCATACCTCAGACCATTCTCACCTGTCAACCAAAGGACAGCGTACGTAATGAAAAATGAAATAAACGTTCCTAACAGTGTTGCAATAATCGCGGCATACGTCTTTTCATTAAAGCCATTAATCAACAATAAAGACGTAATCGTAAATAAAACAACAGTGACGCCACAAATAATCAGTAAGCCAATATTGGAATTCTCTACATAAATATCCAGTGCGTAAGATAAAATTGCTGCATTAAGTATCAGGCTAATAATGGAGAAGAATCCCTGCCTCTTTCCAATGAGGAGCAAGATAAAGATAAAAATCCAGACAATCGGGAGTATATGCTTATCCCGCTTTACATCTTGAATCGTACCTGTTAGTTCTCCACCTTTTCCAGTATCTGCATCTATCCAGACAAATAATTCGTCGCCTTCTTTATACGCTTGATCAAAGGCTCCGGACGCCGAATATTCATTGATTAAATGGATGGAACGGTTCTTTTCTGCGCCATTTTTCACTTCTGCTTCAATGGATTGTGTAAATAAGCGATCCTCGTTTCCATAAGCATCAACTACGTCGTTAGATTCTTCCAAATGTGCTTCCATTACTTTAGCTATTGGTCTGTCGTAAAAGGAATAATTATTGTTCACAAATAGAAGCGATCCGATTAAAAGAACCGCCAGACTTATATAAAAAATAACTTGTTTATAGGTTATATTTTTCAGATTCAATTTTAAACCCCTCCAGAATAAGACCCAGTATATCAAATTCGGTTTGTGTGTGGCAATTCTCTTTTTTGTAAAGGGTACTTGACGTCAAGCACCCTTTACATTAAACTGATATTGAAAGCAGGTGGTTCTAATTTGAAAAATAAATTAGTTGAATATAGACAAGAGTTCGGGTACTCACAGGAAAAGCTTGCAGAGGCTCTCGAGGTCTCCAGGCAGACCATCATCTCCATTGAGAAAGGGAAATACAATCCCTCCTTGCCACTTGCTTTAAAGATGGCAAAAATATTTAAGACGAATGTGGAAAGTATTTTTAGCTTGGAAGAAGATGACTAATACAGAAAATTTAAAGGAGGAATCAAGATGGAGAATAAAGATTATATGCCAAGGACTTATTTCATACTGGGGGTTTTAAACTTACTCTTATTTGGCTTCACTGCATTCATAGCATTCATGGCAAAAGCCGCTCCGCCTCATATAACGTATTTATTGTTTGCTTTTACGGTTATGTCTTTTTCACTCAGCTATTTGTATAATCATTTAAAAGAGAATGATGAACGTGCTAAAATGATCAGGCAAAAAGGGATGTTTTACAGTTATTTTGCTCTCTTGTTTTATTATTTTATCCTTATATTGATTATAGAGTTCGACATTTTTCCTTTAACTGCTATCGATGTTCTTTATGTCTTGATCATGCTAACAATAAGTACGATATTTATTTCTCAGGTTATTTTAGCAAAAAGAAATTAGATTAATAGTGAGGGGTGAGTATGATTATACAATGGGAGATTATCACAGGATTTCTTGCCATTTGGGGAATATCTTATCTTTTATTTCGTAAGTATTATGATAAGAAAAAAGGATTATCCAAGAAAGGATTTATTCTATTTTTCACTGCTATGTTTGTGTTATTCGTGATTATGGGTATAGTAGGATTTCTAGCTGGCAGGAATAGCTGAGAAATAAATAACCCGCTTAAGAACTGTTTTTCTCATCTTAAGCGGATTTATTCTGTTTTCATTACCTAATTGTTCAATTATAGCCTCTAAGCTTATTAGTTATGGAAGATTAATTTGCCAAGAAACTCCAAACCGGTCATTAACCCAGCCAAATTTCCTGCTGAAGCCATAATTATCAAGTGGCATCAACGCTTGTCCACCTTCCAGTAGCTCTTCATATAGGCTGGTAAGCTCCTCTTCCGTGTCACAATCAACAAAAATGGAGAACGATGGAGTAAAGGTAAACTGATGCTTGATATTGCTGTCAATGCACATGAACGTTTGCCCTTTTAAAGTGAAGGTTGCCTGCATGACCGTTCCTTCATCACCACCAGGTTCATTTGCCCCGTATCGGGTAATACTTGTAATTTCAGAATCCTTGATTAGTGATGTATAGAAATTCATCGCTTCTTCCGCCTTACCATCTTGAAACATGAGAAATGGTGTAACTTTCGTCATTCATAATCAACCCCTTGAAATTTTTCGTTGGCTTGGTCTAATTATTCCAAGAACACGTTCGGATATTCAACGGTTCCCGAAAACCGTTGGAGTGCCTTCTCCTTTAGTTCAATAACCATAAACGCTTCATCTGGAACGTCAAAAGGGGCGTTTATTTCCAATTCAGATGCCTTCCTAAATCCGAATTTCGGATAGTATTTCGGATGACCCAAGACAATAACCGACTGATATTCAAGCTCTTTCGCTCGCTTCAAAGCTTCAAAAATTAATTGTCTTCCTATCCCTCTATTTTGATAATCGGGTAAGACAGAGACCGGCGCGAGAGCAAGGGATTCTATATTTTGTTCGCTATTTTTAATTTTTATTTTGGATAACAAAATATGCCCTACGATTTTTTCATTTGCATCTACGGCAACTAGCGATAACTCAGGAATAAATGCATTGCTTTTTCTAATTCTTGAGACTAGCTTATGTTCCCTTTTATCACTATATTCTGCATCAACAAATGCACGCTGCACAACTTTCTCAGTTAATTCGTAATCCTCGGCATCTTCCTGCCTTATAGTAAAATTCATCATGTAACACTCCAATTTTCCAGCGTCAATTTAATTGAAAGCGATCAAGCAATACCCGCACTTCATCTGTTGTTTCCGTACTCATCAATTCATGCCTTAATTCACTCGAGCCACGGAACTCCCGAACATAAATTTTAAAGAAACGACGGAGCGGTTTGAAGGAACGCGGCTCGATTTCCGAATACTTATCAAAGAGATCGAGATGCAACCTTAGCAGATTGAGCAATTCCTCCGGGCTGTGATCTTTCTTTTCTTTTTCAAAAGCAAACGGATTCTTAAAAATTCCGCGCCCAATCATGACCCCATCCACACCATACCGTTCTACAAGCTCCAAGCCAGTTTGACGATCGGGAATATCACCATTGATGGTAAGCAGTGTATTTGGAGCAACTTCATCACGAAGTTTTTTAATCTCTGGAATCATCTCCCAGTGTGCATCCACCTTACTCATTTCTTTTCTAGTACGTAAGTGAATGGACAAGTTCACGATATCCTGCTCAAAGATATGTGTCAGCCAGTCACGCCACTCTTCAACTCTCGTATAACCAAGCCGTGTCTTCACACTAACGGGAAGGCCCCCTGCTTTCGCTGCTTGTATTACTTCGGCAGCAACTTCCGGATGACGAATCAAGCCCGCTCCCTTTCCATTTGCTGCCACGTTCGGTACCGGACAACCCATGTTGATATCAATTCCGCGGAAGCCTGCTTCAGCCATGCCAATACTCATTTCGCGGAAGTGTTCCGGTTTATTCCCCCATATATGAGCGACAATCGGCTGTTCATCTTCCGTAAATGTCAAACGACCACGAACACTTTGCTTCCCCTCTGGGTGACAATAGCTTTCTGTGTTCGTAAACTCCGTGAAAAACACGTCAGGCCGTGCTGCTTCACTCACCACATGACGGAATACAACATCCGTCACATCTTCCATCGGTGCCAATATAAAAAACGGCTTCGGTAGTTCATGCCAAAAATTATCCATTGTATTAAAGTCCTTTCATCATCGGATTCGAGAAAATAATTCCCTTGTCCGTAAAAAATCAAAAAATATCTTCATTACCTTTACACTTATACCACGTTTAAGCCTCTATTTTCAACTAGAGTAAACCGAGTTGTTTTAGACATTATTTGACTCTTGAATTAAACTATATATTAAGACTAAAATATTTTTGACGATCTGTTCATTGAACTGCAAACTATTTTCGGATCCTAAATGAAAAGGAGGCTGGGACATAACTTCTTAGTATGGTTATAAATCCGAACAAATGATAAGAAAGAGCATCAACAACCGCTCCGGGAATATACTACGCTTTCCGCAGGCGGCTGGTGAGCCTCCTCGGGCTGCCGCCCTGCGGGGTCTCACCAATGCCTTTCCTCCTGCTGGAGTCTCCGTATATTCCCGGAGCTAGTTAGCAGTTTTGTCCGGATTTAATTCATATTAGAATAGTTATGTCCCAGCCTCTTTCATGTCTTAAAAGCTCTCACACTTCCTAATATGATAAAGTGAAACTCATTCAGTGGGGTTTCCTTACCACCCCCACTGAATGTTAGTTGAACAGAATCAGGTATTACGGACTGCATATCCCCCACCTTAACATTTTGGCTCTCCCTCTTGTTTAGAGGTGGGGGTATTACAGACCGTTAATACGTGATAAACTAATAGAAATATATTTAAAATGGATGGAGTCAAAACAATGAATCCAATTCCTCATCAAACTAAACAAAATCGGCTAAGGATCCGGTTTAATTTGAAAGCAAAGATGATTATGCTAATCAGCATTTTGATTATCAGTATCTTTATTGTCTTTGCCTTCTTTCTTCATGACTTTATTTCAAATACGACTGAGGATCAGGTCGGTAAGCGGGCACTCAGTGTTGCGAAGACGGTCGCAACTATTCCCGAACTAAGAGAGGCTTTTCAATCGGATAATCCTGCAGCGGTTATTCAAGAAATTGTGATGCCAATTCAAGACGTTACAGAAGCAGAATTTATTGTTATTGGCAACACAGAAAGCGTCCGCTACTTCCACCCCGATTCCGCGAAGATTGGCAAAAAAATGGTCGGTGAAGATAATGACCGGGCTTTATTACATGGAGAATCATACATATCGGAAGCAGAAGGATCACTAGGCGAATCCATTCGAGGAAAAACCCCTGTCTACTCCGAGGACGGTGAGATTATTGGAATTGTTTCGGTCGGATTTATGATTGATGACATTCGGGAAATTATCAAAAAGCAAAATTACGAGTTATGGCTTACGATTTCAATTATTATTTTACTCGGAGTCATTGGAGCAATTCTGATTGCGACCTATATTAAAAAACTATTATTCAATCTGGAACCGGAAGAAATCTCAAACTTAATGATTGAAAAGGAAGCCATTTTACAATCGACACATGAAGGAATTATTGCTATCGATAATAAGGCTCGCATTACGATGATGAATACTTCCGCACTACATTTATTACAAGAACCGTTTATCGAGGATCATTATATCGGTAAATCTCTTCAAGCCATTCTCCCCGAGTTCAATGTGCCAAGCTTGCTTAGAGACAACAAGTGCATGCACGACATCGAGGTCGTAATGGGTAAAAATGTGTTTCTCGTGAACCAAACACCAATGTATCAAAAAGACGCGAAAATCGGGACAGTACTAACATTCCGTGACAAGACGGAACTCGAAGGAGTTATTCATGAGTTATCAAGGGTGAAGCAATATGCCGATGCGCAACGGGCACAAAACCATGAATTCTCCAATAAATTATATACGATTCTCGGCATGCTGCAGCTGAAGCAGTATGACGAAGCGATTGACTTTATAAAAAGAAATCGGGAGACATGGGATAAATGGGATCAATTTTTAACCGATCACTTCACCGATCCGATTATCCATGCGATTTTACAAGGGAAATGGAATCAGGCGAATGAGCTTGGGGTGAAGTTGAGCGTTCATCCCGATAGTGAGTTATCCTATCGTTTTTCTGAAATAGAAAAGGATGTATTGTTAACCGTACTTGGTAATTTGATAGAGAACGCGATTGAAGCGGTAAAAAATGAGGCCCCAGAGAAGCGAAAGGTATCAGTATTTTTTACAGATATAGGTGAGGACATCTTAATAGAGGTGGAAGATTCTGGTCCAGGTATTAAAGCCTCACATATTCCAAAAGTTTTTGACCAGGGCTTCTCTACAAAAAATGGAACGAATCGCGGGATTGGTCTTGCTTTGTCCAATCAAGCAATCCAGCGGATCAACGGTGAAATCATCCTGGAAGATGGTGACATGGGTGGGGCTTGCTTCGTCATCATGATACCGAAAAGAGAGGGGTGACAAGGTGAAAGAGAACTATCAGGTTTTAATTGTTAAAGATGACTTTCGGATTGCAAATATTCACAAGCAGTTTATCGAAAACACGGAAGGATTTATCGTTCGTGCTTCCGTCAAGACCGGCGAGGAAGCATTAAACTTTCTTAAAGAGAGCAGCAATGTTCCCGATATTGTGCTTCTAGATATCTACATTCCTGACGTAGAAGGTCTTGATTTGTTCTGGGAGATTCGTAGTACATATAGAGATACGGATATTATCATTGTCACCGCAGCTGATGAAGTGAACACGATCCAAGAAACGGTGCGGGGCGGGGTGTTTGACTACATTATAAAACCGGTAGATATGGATAGATTCGAGCGGACATTAAACAGATTTAAAGAAAGAAGAGGTTTTCTTGAATCTAAAGAAGTGCTAGGCCAGGATGAGATTGACACTTATATTTTGCCTAAGTCCCTTCCTAAGCATAATAGCGAGAACTTACCTAAAGGGATTGATGCTATTACGTTAAATGAAATTACAACCTTACTAGAAACAGAACTTACAAGGGGAATTACTGCCGTCGAACTTAGTAAGCAAATCGGCATGAGCCGCTCCACCGCTCGCCGTTACTTAGAATACCTCGTTAGTATCAAGCAAATAGAAATGAGGTTGAAATATGGAACGGTCGGCCGCCCAGAGCGAAAATACTTCCTCCGTGAAACTTATGAACAAAATGAGTAATATATAAATTATTCTTTTTATGCAAGAAATATTTCTTTCCCTCTTTCCGTATGGTAAATTTTTAAAAAGCTAATCTTACGGAAAGCTACATTAATATGCGAGCGCTTACAGCATATAAGGACAGCTTGTATATGGTCAGGGGGAGAAAAATATGAGTTTGAGTATCATTGGATTTTTAACTATTTTGATTATCGTATTATTATTAATTACCAACAAGGTAACACCTGTCGTAGCGATGGTACTTGTCCCATTAATCGCTGCTGTGATTGCAGGATTTGGCTTTGCTGAAATTGGTGACTTTTTCTCTAAGGGAATTCTAACCGTCATGAATGTTGCCATTATGTTTATTTTTGCGATTCTATTCTTTGGTGTGATGCAAGACGCGGGTTTATTCGATCCATTAATCCGTACCTTGATTAAATGGACAAAAGGAAACGTTATTACCGTGAGTGTCGGTACGGTCATTATCGCGGCAATCGCTCATCTCGATGGTGCTGGGGCATCCACATTTCTCATTACAATTCCTGCCCTGCTCCCATTGTATAAACATTTGAAGATGAATCCATATTTACTACTGCTGTTGATTGGCGGTAGCGCGAGTATTATGAACATGGTGCCCTGGGCAGGACCATTAGGACGAACCGCTTCGGTATTAAACGTTGATGTAACTGAATTGTGGCGTCCCTTAATTTTAATTCAGGCAATTGGAATCGTTTTAATGGTTATTCTAGCAGTATTTCTCGGTATAAGGGAACAACGAAGAATCAGTAAAAAGTATGGCTTGGTAAGCGCAGAAGAAGCAGCGGCTGCAGTAGACAAAGTGAATGGGGATTCGGATCAGTCAAAAGTGGAAGGATCACTCGCACGACCAAAGTTAATCTGGGTTAATGCGATTCTTTTTCTATCTGTTATCGGTGTTCTTGTCTGGGGAATTATTCCAGCAGGATTCGCATTCATGATTGGGCTTAGTATTGCACTTCCGCTGAACTATCCAGATGTAAAACAGCAATCAGACCGGATAAAGGAACATGCACCTAGCGCCCTCACTATGGCAACGATTATCCTTGCTGCCGGGTCATTTCTTGGTATTTTAACGGAAACGGGAATGCTTAACTCGATTGCAGCTGATCTTGTAACAATCATTCCGGCATTTATTGCGCCATATTTACATTTAATCATTGGTTTCTTCGGGGTGCCATTCGATTTATTATTAAGTACAGACGCCTATTATTTTGCGTTACTCCCTGTTGTTGACCAAATGGCTGTCGGGTTTGGCATTGATTCATTGTCTACCGCCTACGCCATGATAATTGGAAATATTGTCGGTACATTCGTCAGTCCCTTCTCGCCCGCACTTTGGCTTGCACTTGGACTCGCTGGACTCGAGATGGGGAAACACATCCGTTATTCTTTGTTCTGGATGTGGGGAATTAGTATTGTGTTGTTAATTATTGCTGTGTTGGTTGGAGTTGTTGCTATATAATACAGGTAAAGTTTAAAAACGAAGTCTCGCTTTAGGCAGACTTCGTTTTTTTAATCCGTATCCTTATATATTCTTGTTAATCAGATATGCTGTACTTCATAATCTTTAGTTCGCATACTTCACTAATTTTTTCAGTAACTAAATCACAACAAGCCTGTCATCTTCAGACCATGATAGATACCGTCATCATCAACGGAGTGCGTAACATACTTTGCAGCTAATTTTATCACTTCTTCTGCATTTCCCATTGCAACACTATTTTCAATTGAACTTAACATTTCCAAATCGTTCAATCCATCTCCAAAGGCATATTGTCTTTCGCGCGGAATCTCAAGTTTTTCAACCATTTTTTCAATCCCTATAGCCTTCGATCCGCCCTTTGGAACGACATCCACTGATACAGGATGCCATCTTACAAAATCAAAATCTTTAAATTCCCTTTCATACTGTTTTTCCTCTCCTTCTGCACAAAATAGCAGCGTTTGGTACAGCGCACGATCTTGATAATAATAAGGGTCATGCGTTGGGAATTGATTAATTTTTAAACTGGCAATACTTTCGTTAATATACGGATGTTCCGGGACATTTGCCCGCATATCTTCGTGATCCATATACACAACGGGATGATTATTGTGTAGGGCTTTCTCTGTAAAGTTTAACAGAGAAGACTTATTTAAAGGATTCGTATAGATCACTTCCCCCTCTAAAACGACGTATTGTCCGTTATAGCTCACATAAGAATGAATCCCCAACTCTTCCCGCAAATCAGCATACATAAATGGAGCCCTTCCTGTAGCAATCGCGACTACATGACCTTTTTCTTTTAATTGAAATATTGCTTCTTTTGCTGTGGCTGGCAACTCTTTGTGATGGTCAAGCAATGTCCCATCTATATCAAAGAAAATTACGCTTTGTTCAGTCACTCTCTCGTCCTCCTTTCACCTGTATTTAGAAATAAGAACACTCGTGACTTCAGTCATAAGAGGTTCAAACTGTCCCTCTTTCAATCAACTTCTTCTTAAACGACCACCTGCTAAAGCTGGTGGTCGTTTAAGCGTAAATTCAAAAGGTTTTCTAATCCCTGCTCATGGGATCTGTTCCCCATTCCGTATGGAAAACTCCTGCTTTATCAACACGTTTATACGTATGGGCACCAAAGTAATCCCGTTGTGCCTGAATCAATTCAGCTCCGTTCCTTGGAGAACGATAACCATCATAAAATGATAAAGAAGAACTTAGACACGGAATGGACAAGCCGTTTTCCATCGCTTTCATGACAACCTTTCTTAATGCCCCCTCATAATCATTCGCCTTTTCCTGAAAATAAGGCGCCCGCAATATATTTTTCAATTCCGGATCTGCTTGAAATGCCTGACTTACTGACTCGAGGAATTCAGCCTGGATAATGCAGCCTCCCCTGAAAATGAGTGCGATTTCGTCCAACTGCAAGTCCCATCCATAATGTTCAGCGGCTTGCTTGTATTGCATAAATCCTTGAGCATACGTACAGATTTTCCCCATGAATAATGCTTCTTTGACAAGATTGATCCAATAATCTTTATCCGAAATCTCCAATTCCATTTTCGGTCCTGCTAAATAGTTTGCCGCTTCCACACGTTCATCTTTTAAAGAAGAGAGATATCTCGCAAAAACCGACTCCGTAATAATCGAAGCAGGAACACCAATATCTAACGCATCTTTACTTGTCCACTTCCCAGTGCCTTTCTGTCCAGCCTTATCTAGTATAACATCGATAATTGGCTGAGATGTTTCCGGATCATCATAATTCAATATATCGCTCGTAATTTCTATTAGATAACTCTTCAATTCCCATTCATTCCACTCAGCAAAAATATCTGCTATCTCTTTGACATCAAGACCGATGATTTTCCGCAGAATTTGGTAAGCTTCCGATATTAGCTGCATGTCGGCATATTCGATGCCATTATGGACCATTTTCACGTAATGGCCTGACCCTTCTGTCCCGATATAGGAGCAGCAAGGTTTACCATTGACCTTTGCAGCTATCTTTTCAAGGATCGGCGCCACTTTATCATATACATCTTTTTCACCGCTCGGCATCAGAGCAGGTCCATTCAATGCACCGGTCTCTCCGCCAGATACTCCAACACTCAGGAAATTGATACCTAATTTCTTCAATGAATGGAACCGTCTTGTTGAATCTTGAAAGTTGGCATTCCCACCATCCATAATAATATCTCCCTTATCAAGTAAAGGGACAATCGAGTTGATGACTGAATCTGTAATACTTCCTGCTGTCACCATAAGAAATATTTTCCTTGGTTTCTCTAATGAATCAATAAATTGTTCCAAATCTTCATATGCCGCCGCATTCTGATGAGGGAAATCCTCAATAAATCGCTTCGTCAAATCAGGAGTATAGTTGTAAAGCGCAACACGTTCACCATTATTCAGCATGTTTTTTGCGAGGCTTGATCCCATAACTCCTAGACCAAATATACCGATTGAATGACGCAATATTTACAAGTCCTTTCATTATTTAAGTATTTTACACAAAGATACTTAATAGTAAAATGAAACCTAACCCGACTACCGAAATGATTGTTTCAAGCAAGGTCCAAGTTGAAAATGTCTCTTTCATCGTCAAACCAAAGAACTCCTTAAACATCCAGAATCCCGCATCGTTTACATGGGAAGCGATGACACTACCCGCTCCAGTTGCGAGAACCATCAGCGCAAGGTTGACATCAGACCCTTGCATCAAGGGGATGACCAATCCAGCTGTCGTCAATGCCGCGACTGTAGCTGAACCAAGTGCAATTCTTAAGATGGCTGCAATAAGCCAAGCTAATATGAGCGGAGATAAATTGCTGCCTGCAAAGATATCTGCTACTGCATCACCAACTCCGCCGTCAATCAATACTTGCTTAAATACTCCGCCACCCCCAATGATTAAGAGCATCATTCCAATGGAACGGATCGATTCTTCCGCAGAGGCCATAACCTGCTTCATCGGAATTTGCCGGGCAACCCCCATCGTATAAACTGCAATCAGAACTGAAATCAACAGTGCTGTCGTCGGTTCACCAATCAAGTGGATAATATCGATAAACACGTTGCCTGGTATATTCCAAATGTCCTCTAATAACTGGACAATTGTGGCTAATGCCATTAAAATAACCGGGAATAAAGCTGTCATAACACTTACACCGAAACCTGGAGTATCTTCCAGTTTGAATTCCTTAACCTCACCGACAGCCTTGATGTCGCCTGTTTTTTCAAAAGCTTCCGGGACTAACTTTCTTGCTACTCTAGTGAATAATGGACCTGCTATAATCGCAGTAGGAACCGCAATAATGAACCCATACACCAGCACCATACCAATATTTGCATCATACTGCTGAGCAATCACCGTCGGTCCTGGATGTGGCGGCAAGAACCCGTGAGTAACCGACAAGGCAGTGGCCATCGGTATTCCCAAATAAAGAATGGAAACTCTTAACTGCTTTGCAATCTGATAGACAATAGGAATAAGTAACACAAGACCTACTTCAAAGAATAAAGCAATACCAATGATGAATGATGCAATCACTACAGCCCACTGGATATTCTTTTCGCCAAACCGATTGATCAAAGTCATCGCGATCCGCTGAGCACCCCCGGCATCTGCAACAAGCTTACCAAGAATAGCACCGAATCCAAAGATTAACGCGATGCTGCCAAGTGTTCCGCCCATCCCACTCTCAATCGAATCAACGATATCGCCGAGTGGCATACCTAAAGCAAGAGCCACCAAGAAGGAGACGATAACTAAAGAAATAAATGTGTTCAAGTTCAGTTTCATGATAAGGATCAGTAGGACAATAACTCCCAAAGCAACAACGAGCAACGGATACATATTTCCAGCTAAAGACATGTGATTCACTCCTAATATTTTTTATTTAAATGACCTTCGTCATTTTTTTGTGTATTCTTCTGATACTCCGAAAGATTCTTGTATTCTTGTTCGAGAACTCTCGATATATTGATGAATATCGGAATAAGTTTACGATATACTTCTTCGTTAGCTGCGTTTGGTGTATGTTTATAAGTTGCACCAATCAGATCTTGGACAACATCAAAAGAGTTTATTTTCTTTTCAGCGTAAAGCCCCAATAAACATGCTCCAAGACAGGATGATTCATAACTTTCCGGAATGATTACCTCTTGATCAAATATGTCGGCCATCATCTGCCGCCATACTTTTGAACGGGAAAACCCGCCAGTTGCCTTAATGGAAGTGACCGGTGTATCCATAACTTCCGTCAAAGCTAAAAATACAGTGTATAGATTGAAAATAACTCCTTCCAAAGCAGCACGTATCATGTGTTCTTTCTTATGATTCAATGTCAGGCCAATAAAGGACCCCTTAACATCTGCACTCCATAGTGGCGCTCGTTCACCAGCTAAGAATGGATGGAACAGGAGCCCATTTGCACCTGGTTCAACACCATCAGCAATCCGAGTCAAGACATCGTATGCATCAATCCCCAATCGGTTGGCAGTCTCCACTTCACTTGCGGCAAGCTCATCGCGAATCCAGCGCAACACCATCCCGCCATTGTTGACTGGACCACCGATAACCCAATGATCCTCTGTCAAGGCATAACAGAAAATACGTCCTTTTGCATCTGTTTTCGGTTCTGGAATGACCGTTCTGATTGCTCCACTCGTGCCAATCGTGACAGCAACCTCTCCCTCACCGATAGCATTCACACCAATGTTTGACAGGACACCATCACTTGCACCGATGACAAAGCGAGTTGACTCCGAAATTCCCATCTCTTTCGCTAATACCGGATGACAACCTGTAAAAATCTCTTGAGTCGAAACGAGACGCGATAGCTTGGATTCGTCTATACCAGCAACTGAAAGGGCACGTTCTTCCCATGTCAACGTTTTCAGGTTCATCATTCCCATAGCTGAGGCTATTGAATAGTCAACTACATATTCATCGAAGAATTTATGGAAAATGTATTCTTTGATTCCGATATATTTCTTCGTTTTACGTGCTATCTCTATTTTTTCATGTTCTATCCAGGCAATTTTACTGAGAGGAGACATTGGATGGATCGGTGTCCCTGTTTTCAAATAGATATCATGCCCATCATGTTCTTCCTTTATCTTCTCTGCCCATTCAGAACTTCTATTGTCTGCCCAAGTGATACAAGGTGTCAGCGGTCGATCATTTTCATCCATAGCAATAACGCTGTGCATCGCACTGCTGAACGAAATAAATGATAGTTTTTCCGGGTCTATCTTCGAGCGGCGCATGACATTTGCAATTGACAATACAACGGCTTGGAATATTTCCTCGGGATCTTGTTCTGCCGTTAAAATATCAGGGGTATGCAGTTTGTAACCATTATTTTCCTCAGCAATAATTTCTCCAGTCTCTCGAAATAAAACTGCTTTCGTGCTCGTTGTTCCAATATCAACACCAAGCATAAATCTATTTTCATCCATCATAATCTCTCGCTTTCTTCATCATTTCCGCATTCGTCCACAGTTCTTCCACCCGGTTCTGTACATCACCGAAATTACTGTAAAATGCTTTGTCCATCAGTTTGCTATCTTTCGTGGACAGCGCTTCAATAATAAGTTCATGATTTTCCAGTATCCGGTCGAAATCCTCATAATTAACCTTGCTCCTATACCTCATCGATAATAGGATGAGACATTCCATAACTGGTCTCAATTGATTCCAAACCATTAAAATTTGCTGGTGGTTAATTGATTTTATAATGATTTCATGAAACTCGATATCCTTAAAGGAAAATTCATCAACATCCCCGTATTTGATGGCAATCTTCATCATTTCCAGGACTTTCCTCAATTCATTCAACAACGCGTCATTATGCGACACGAGCAACCGCCCTGTGACAAACGTTTCAATCAAAAGTCTAATATCATATATTTCCTCAATATCTTTTTCAGAGATGCCAATAACAATTGCTCCCATCCTTCCCAAACGAACGAGACCTTCCCTTTCCAATACTTTCAAAGCTTCTCTGACTGGGGAGCGACTTACCTGATATTCCTTTGCTATCTGATTTTCCGATAGAACGCTTTCTTTTGGGATATCTTGGGAAATAATCCGTATTCTCAATTCGGAAACAAGTCTTTCTCCCATCGAATTAGTCGATGATAATAAACGATCAGGATAAAGCCTTTTCATAGACATATATTTATCAGCTCCTTATTGGAAATCAACATACAAAATACATGAATACTTGTATACAAGTATAATCCTATCCTATCATATCATATATTGTTATGCAAAGAAAACGGATTCAACCTTTGTAAATGATGACGTGAACTTGCAAAAAAACGCCGCTATGGATCGTAAAATAGTGCCGGGAGAGAGAATGGTCACAAAAAAAGTTCCAAGCATATTGCTTAGAACCTTCTTACTTACCGCTTTGACTAGTTATGCCCCGGCTTCTTTTTCTTCAAATAATATTCTTTTTTACGAGATAAGCTGCGCCAATAATACCGGCATCATTCCCTAGTTCAGCTATCTTTATTTCACATACTTCGCTAATTCTTGGTAAACTATGTTTTCTGAATGCATTGGTTACAGGCTCAAGCAATTGTTCCCTTGCGTTTGATACTCCTCCACCGATGATAATTTTTGAGGGGTTAATTAGTGTAGCTGCACTCGCTAGCGCGTAACCTAATACGTCTGCCGTTCGGTCTATAATCTGTTTACAGCTCTTATCCCCCGTCTTTGCCATATAAAAAATAGCTTCCGTATCTATGTTTCCATTCCGATTATAATAAGAAGCCAAGTTGCTTTCGGGAAATTCCGCCATTAATTCCATCGCTTGACGAACGATTCCAGTAGCTGATGCAATTGTTTCTAAACAACCGGTACGTCCACAATTATAAAATCTTGTTAAATGAATGAATTTCATCTTTGATATTTTATAGTCACTATGATAAGCTTTTCATCAATATAGAGTTAACTCGAGGTGTAATATAAAGATAAAGAGGAAACGGAAATGACTTATTCGATCAGTGAAGGGGCAACTAAATTGAATCTCACTGTATATAACTACAAAATAACGGAATTATTCGATGTGGCGAATCTCAAATAAAGAATCCCTATATAACTTTGGTAACACATTATGGGAATAATGATTTAAAAAAGTTATAAGTATTGTAAAAGTAAGGGGGGATAGGGTATCGCTGTAAAGAAAGAAGAAAGTGCTTTAACCTATAGCGAGTATCTGCAAATGAATGATGATATTAGGTATGAAGTGATAGATGGTTACATTTTTTACATGTCACCTTTTCCAAGTGTGAAACATCAAAGGATCAGTGTAAAGATCTCAACAGAATTTGATAACTATTTAAGAAAAAAAGATTGTGATGTTATTCCGGAAATCGATGTTTCTCTCGAAGGGGCAGATGATACAACAAAAATGAAAGAGTGGTTCCGGCCTGATATCTCGATTATATGCGACCAGGATAAAATAAAGGAGAACCACATTGCTGGTGCACCCGATTTAATCGTTGAAATTTTATCAAAGTCTACGGCAAAGGCTGACAAAATGATTAAATTTAATCGTTATCAAGCTGCAGGTGTGAAAGAATATTGGATTGTTGATCCAGCTCACGAAACTGTTGATATCTATTTGCTGCAAGATGGCTATTTTGTTCACAACGGGACATATATAAGCGAAGAGACGATTAGGGTCAGTATTTTCGACGATTTTTCTATTGATCTGAAGAATATTTTTGTTTGAAAAAAGCAACTTTGGCTTGAAGTTGCTTTTTTAATATGAGTCCTGTTTAATAATTTACTTTATAACGTAACCAAACGGCATTATCCTCTAATTTTTGCACATCAAGTATTGCGGACGAAAACGGCTGAATCGTTGACAAAGGCTCTGAAGCTGTTCGGATTTATAACCATACCAAGAAGTTATGTCTCAGTATCCCTAACTCTTCATTCACAACAAACCTGTCATCTTCAGACCATGATAGATACCGTCATCATCAACGGAGTGCGTAACATACTTTGCAGCTAACTTTATCACTTCTTCTGCATTTCCCATTGCAACACTGTTCTCAATAGAGGTTAACATTTCCAAATCGTTCAAGCCATCACCAAAGGCATATTGTCTTTCGCGCGGAATCTCAAGTTTTTCAACCATTTTTTCAATCCCTATAGCCTTCGATCCGCCCTTTGGAACGACATCCACTGATACAGGATGCCATCTTACAAAATCAAAATCTTTAAATTCCCTTTCATACTGTTTTTCCTCTCCTTCTGCACAAAATAGCAGCGTTTGGTACAGCGCACGATCTTGATAATAATAAGGGTCATGCGTTGGGAATTGGTTAATTTTTAAACTGGCAATACTTTCGTTAATATACGGATGTTCCGGGACATTTGCCCGCATATCTTCGTGATCCATATACACAACGGGATGATTATTGTGTAGGGCTTTCTCTGTAAAGTTTAGCAGAGAAGACTTATTTAAAGGATTCGTATAGATCACTTCCCCCTCTAAAACGACGTATTGTCCGTTATAGCTCACATAAGAATGAATCCCCAACTCTTCCCGCAAATCAGCATACATAAATGGAGCCCTTCCTGTAGCAATCGCGACTACATGACCTTTTTCTTTTAATTGAAATATTGCTTCTTTTGCTGTGGCTGGCAACTCTTTGTGATGGTCAAGCAATGTCCCATCTATATCAAAGAAAATTACGCTTTGTTCAGTCACTCTCTTCTCTTCCTTTCACCTGGCAGATTTATCAAGAAATAAGTTCAGTTATTATACTGTCCCTCTTTCAATCAACTTCTCCTTAAACTCATGATGGGATACCTTTTCACCTAAGGCTTGACGAAAAAGGTTTTTCCCCATTTCCGTTAATGGAATTTCAATGGTCGTTATATCCATTATCCCAGCAATCGCTTCGTTATTAAAGCCAATAATAGCTAAATCCCCTGGGATGGATAGTTCATTCCGCTGACTACTTATAATCATACCTGCTGCAACTTGGTCACTTGTTACCAACATGGCAGTCGGCGTTTTTTCTATTCTTTGTATTTGATCGATAACTCTTTCCCCATCTTCAACATACAGGCATTGATCAATAATGTATGCTGGATTGTAGGGTAAATGATATTTTTCATGAAAATCCTTATATGCATGCTGCCTCACCGAACTACTCGTTCCCGACCTCCTGCCAATACAATATCCAATTCTACGATGCCCCTTCTCGTATAAATATTCTAGTGCATATTGGAAAACTTTATAATGGCTGATATAGGTTGTCGATAATGACTTGCTCTGAACATCTTCGCATAAAATAATTGGACCATACTGTGTATGCCTTTCTATCATGGACAAATCACTTGCTCTTGAACAAATAATCAATGCATCAATTTGCTTTTGTTTTAACAATTGCAGTGCTTCTATCTCTCTTTCCTTTTTATACCCAGTTTGGAACAATACGATTTTATAATTCTCTCTCATTGCCTGATTTGCTATTCCTTTTAATATTAGAGAGAAATAGGAATGGTCGGTAAAGGGCAGAACCACACCAATCAACATTGTTTTTCCTCTACTTAAATGAACTGCATTTATATTCTTTTGATAGTTCAGTGCTCTAACTGCTTCTTCAACAGCTTTTCTTTTCTCATCGCTCACATAGGGATGATTGTTTAACACCCGGGAAACAGTAGTGACGGACACCCCTGCCATCTCGGCCAAATCTTTAATATTTGCCATTTACTCACCCTACTTCATCAGTACTTACAACGAAAGATTAATTCTAGTATAAGTTATGAAATGCATTTCATGTCAATCTGTTACTACTATTTTGAACCTCTTATGACTGTAATCACGAGTTTTCTTAGTTTAATTAAAAATAACCCTTGCTCTGAAAAGCGTTTCATAAGATAAGGTTTAATCAGAAGGAGATCTTTTAAGCTCCTTTGACAAAAGCTGATAGAATATCGGCGTGACATTCTTTTAGGCGTAACGGTGTATATCAGCTTTTATCCTATATACACATTTGCTGGCTGCCAATAATAATAACTAAAAACCCCAGCATCTATAGCGAAGTCTTTGAAGAGACTTCGCTTTTTATTCTTTCAATATTTATTTACATATGCGCTATAATAGATTATAAGACAACTGTATTAATCTACATAAGGAAGTGCATAAATATGGTTTTAAAAAAATACACCACGCAAGATATCTCTTTCTGGCGGATTACAATCAGCCTCGCACTTGCTTCATTCTTTGTCTTCGCGAGCCTTTATGCGGTTCAGCCGCTCCTGCCTCTATTCGTTAGGGAGTTTAATGTGACGGTATCCGAGGCCACATTAACATTATCTTTGCCTGTTATCGGACTGATTATTGGACTGATTGTAATCGGATTTTTATCTGACAGATTAGGCAGGGTCGCTTTTATCAAGTATTCCTTAATCATAGCTGTCATCCCTTTTTTCTTCATCCCGCTGTTGGATGCCTTTTCACTTATCGTCATCCTACGATTCCTCCAAGGGTTTACGTTAGCCGGACTCCCAGCAGCTGCTTTAGCGTATATTAATGAGGAAATTGACCGGCCCCACATTGGAGTTGCCACAGCGTTATATATAGCAAGTAATGCACTCGGTGGGATGGTTGGAAGAGTGATGGCTGGTTATTTATCCGATCGCTTTTCCTGGGAAGTTGCTTTTTACAGTTTTGCTGGGTTAGGTCTGATTGTCGTGATACTAGTTTTCTTATTCTTACCTAAATCACGCTTTTTTCAACCTAGTGATCTCTCTTTCCGTAGAGATATTGAAGGAATGCTCGTACATTTTAAAAATCCGAAGCTGCTAACCGTTATTGGGATGGGGCTCATTTTGCAGCTTGCTTTCACTTCTGTGTGGACATTTTTACCATTCCACTTGGAAGCTGAGCCTTATTCTTTATCTGTAAAAACGATCTCCTATACATTTTTCGCCTACGGATTTGGTGTCTTCGGGGCACCGTTTGCTGGTTGGTTGGCTGGAATATTTGGTCTGAAGCGTGTACGGATAGCAGGAATATTGGTACTGTCCGCTGGAATATTCATTACGCTCAGTCCCCCACTACCACTCATCATTATCGGGTTATGTGTGATGTGTTTAGGTTTCTTCACCGCGCATTCGTTAACAGCAAGTACGGTTGCAGAACAGGCTACACACCATAAGGGAAGTGCTGCAAGTCTTTATTTAGTTGCTTATTATATTGGAGTCAGCATGGGGAGTACTGTAGTTGGACCGCTTTGGAACCTTGCTGGCTGGAATGCAGTTATCATTTTCGCTGGAATCTTGCCAACTGCATACTTAGGATTGGTTATGATCTATCAGAAGCGGGCTGAAAATAGAAGTATGGAAGGTTGATTGCAAAAAAAGAGATGGATTCGTATCCATCTCTTTTTTATTATTTAAAACTATCCGGGAAAACGGTAATATCAATTCCAAGTGCTGCCGGAAGCACATAATAGCAAGTCAAGGTTATTAAAATAATCGATGCAATATTCAAGAAGAATCCTGCTTTTGCCATATCGACAATCCGCATATAACCCGTTCCAAAGACAACTGCGTTCGGTGGTGTAGCAACCGGCAGCATGAACGCACAAGATGCAGATAGTCCCGCCGCAACCATTAACACGAGGGGATGAACATCAACCGCAAGAGCAAGTGCCGCCATAATTGGATACATCATCGTAGCAGTTGCTGTATTTGATGTAACTTCAGTCAGTGCATTAACAAGGGCTGTTACAGCTAGAATAATTAATATAATATGAACGCCTTGCAAACCGATTAACTGTGATCCAATCCATTCTGATAATCCAGACGTTGTGAAGCCTGCTGCAATCGATAGACCACCACCGAAAAGAAGTAGGACACCCCAAGGTAGTTTCACCGCACTCGACCAATCCATAATATGGCTTGCTTTTGTACTCTTCGTCGGAATGAGGAAAAGGACAATAGCAGCAAGAATTGCAATCACCGTATCATCAATATTCGGATTGATTTTTTCTAAAACAAAAGTACGTGTAATCCAGGAAAGCGCTGTCAGAACAAAAACAATGAAAACAGCTTTCTCCTCATATGACGCTTTTCCAAGCTTTTCTTTTTCTTGATCAAATATTGCTTTCCCACCCGGTAAGTCCTTTAACTCGGTAGGGAATGCCATTTTCGTTAAATAGAACCAAGCGAAAAATAATAAAATCCAAGCAAACGGGACCCCAAACAGCATCCAGCCCGCAAAGGAAATTTCATAACCGAACAGTTCACGGAGCGTACCGGCTAAAATAGCATTAGGCGGTGTTCCAATAAGAGTCGCCATTCCGCCAATTGAGGCAGAATAACCAATCCCAAGCATGATTGCTTTACCAAAGGAGAAATTCCCTTTTGACGTATCGACTTTCGGGTTATCTTTCAAGGCATCTTGTACTTGATATGTAATCGCAAGTCCAATCGGAATCATCATCATCGCTGTTGCCGTATTGGAAATCCACATAGAAAGAAAACCGGTTGCTACCATAAATCCTAGCACAATCCGGTCTGGCCTCGTTCCCATAACGGATATGATATTAATCGCGATCCTTCTGTGTAAATCCCATCTTTCCATCGCTAAAGCCAAGACAAACCCACCAAGAAACAAGAAGATTGTATCATTTCCGTAGGCTGACGTCGTGGCTTTCATATCTAAGCCGCCTGCTAGCGGGAATAAGATAATTGGCAGCAAGGATGTCGCCGGAATCGGAATTGCTTCGGTAACCCACCATGTTGCAATCCAAGCAGTACTTGCAAGAATCGCTTGTCCCTCGCTTGATAATCCGTCAAACGTTAAGATGAACTTAAGAAGAATGAATAATAGCGGTCCGAGAATAAGACCTGTTATCTGGGCATTAGTGTACGGCCGCTTTCCGCCATTTCCTTTACCACCGTAGCCACTCTTTGTTACATCTGGTTTCTTTACTTTATTTTTCTCTATTGCGTCTCCCGGCTTTACGAAAAAGCGAAACATGTCCTTCACTTGATCATGTTTTTCCCAAAGCCAACCCCAAGTTGCTGAAATCATGATGCTCCCCCTTTTATATAAAAATATAAGTCTAGTTTAAATGTATTTTTGATAAAAAGCAAGTTGTTGTATATCAGTCGTGAGTAAGTCCTGTGTACGTATCGACGCTTATTTTTATAGATTCCCCCATGATGTATAACAAGTTGGAAATGCTGAAAAATCTGTGTTTGGTAGTATTCTAATCGATTGAAATACAGAGATTAACATAAGCGCGAGGGAAAGAGATTGGTCATAAATGACCGAAGAGAGCAATCCGCTTCATTCGAGTGATTAGACAGCTTAAGTGAAACTTCATTCAGTGGGTTTTCTTACCTCCCCTCTGAATGTTAGTTGAGCAGAATCAGGGATTTACGAACTGTATATCCCCCACGTTTAAATGTTGGGCTTCCCTCCTGTTTAGAGGTGGGGGTATTACAGACCGTTAATACGTGATAAAACCATAAACGCCATTTCTCTTCACCAATGCAGGCGTAAAAAAAGAGCACGAAACTGCATCCATGCTCTTTTCTCCCAATCTGCTATTCTATTTCAACATCTCAAATACTTGCTCCACGTCTTTATCGCCCCGGCCAGAAAGATTCACGATAATCACATCATCCTGCCCTAGCTCTTTCGCAAGCTGAATCGCATGACTTACTGCATGGGAGCTTTCAAGTGCAGGGATGATTCCTTCCGTTTTCGATAACTCTTGAAAAGCTTCCAATGCTTCTTCGCCAGTCACACTCACATACTCCCCGCGACCGGTGGCATGCAGATGACTATGCTCTGGACCGACACCTTGGTAATCGAGCCCAGCTGCAATCGAGTCGGTTGGTAATGCTTCACCATCCTCATCTAATAACGTTAAGGAACGATAACCATGGAATATTGCCGGCTTCCCTTTCGAAATGGAAGCTGCCTCGGCAGGTTCAACACCAATCAGTCGTACAGAGTCTTCATCAATGTAATGAGCGAAAGCACCGATTGCATTACTTCCGCCACCAACACAAGCGACGACAGCTGCAGGGAGTTTCCCTTCCTTCGCCAGAATCTGACGTTTCGATTCTTCGCTGATGACAGATTGGAAGTATTTTACCATCTCGGGGTATGGATACGGGCCTACTGCCGAACCGATTAAATAAAAGGTCGTTTCGTGATTAGCGACAAGATCAGCAAATGCTTCATCCACCGCTTCCTTCAGACGTCCCCACCCTTTATCGACAGCTACGACTTCAGCCCCGAGGAGTTCCATCCGGAATACATTCAAGCGTTGTCTTTCAGTATCTTTTTTACCCATATAAATCGTGCACGGCAGTCCGACCATCGCACAAGCAGTCGCTGTCGCAACACCATGCTGACCTGCTCCAGTTTCCGCTATAATCCGCTCTGCACCGGTTCTCTTCGCTAAAAGAATCTGTCCGAGCACATTATTAATTTTATGGGCCCCTGTATGATTCAAGTCTTCACGCTTCAAATAAATTTTAGCCCCACCGACTTTTTCAGTCAGATTTTTCGCAAGGGTTAGTGGATTCTCACGTCCAACATACTCTTTCAAATAATACCGATATTCCTCAAGAAATTCGGGATTATCCTTATATTTCTCAAAAGCTGCACCAATTTCGTCTAAAATATCCTTCAAATCTTCCGGGACAAAGCTTCCTCCGAAATCACCAAAGTAACCTTTCTCTGCTACATTCTCTTTACTCAACTCTACTCATCTCCTACATGAAATTTCAAGATTCTCTTCATTATAAATAAAAAATGAAATAATTCAAGATTGTATTATAACTTTACTTTTTTCACTTTTTCCTATTACTGCCACGAAAAACCCTTGCACTGCGGGCATACTCCACATCCGCAACTTGCAGGCGAGAATTAACTACACGGGCTGCTGCAAAGAAATAATCAGATAATCGATTCATATACTTTAACGGAATTGGATCTAAATCTTCTTCCCGCTGATAAAGTTTTACAATCTGTCTTTCCGCTCTTCTTGCCACTGTTCTCGCAACGTGTAAATATGCAGCGGCCTCCGTTCCGCCTGGGAGAATAAATCGTTCAAGCTCTGGTGCCTCGTCTATTAAGACATCCATTCTCTCTTCCAAATACGTAATCATATCTTCAGAAAGCTCGTGAGGACGTTCTTTTTTCGATACATTAGAAAGCTCAGTTCCGCAGTCAAATAATTCATGCTGAATTTTTTCCAAATCAGCAATGAGGTCTTTGAACGGTTCTTTATTCTTATTGAGCCCAGCTACCGCAAGACCTACAAAAGAATTCGTTTCATCAATTGATCCGTAAGCTTCCACCCGAATATCATCCTTCGTCGTCATTCCACCTATTAACGCGGTCTTTCCTTTGTCACCAGCCCTTGTATACAGTCTCAAATGAATCGCTCCTTTTTTTGTTTTTATACTCTCAAGCAAACGTTTGATTTACCCCTGCTCAGCTGTTTTTTTCCTCTTTAACGTTTTGGAAATGGCCCTCTTCATTTCTTGATAAACAGCATTTCCTATTAGAGCACCTAACTCCGTCGCGGTTCCAGCATAATCCAATTCCTTCCCTTGTTGGGTTGCGGCAATTAAAATACTGTCTGTAGGAGTTCCTGTTGCGACCGTACCTGTCTTCCGGTCTTGAATAGCGAGGTCTCTTAACACTTGAGCCTTCGCCTCCGTTGCCGTGATCGTTGCCTGAATAAAGGCTTCTTCCGTTAAACTGCCATTTACAAAAACCCATGTATTAATCGTTCCCGGAGCAACTGGACCAACAAGCGGCTTTGCTCGTGAGCTGTCCACCGCATTTCCAACACTCGCTGTCACAACAACTAAGATTGAAAAACCATTACCCTCATAAATACCAAAACTGTAATCTTCCAAGACAATTGCCGTCATCATTCCAACCGTCTGAGCCGGCGGGAAACCTCGCCCTTTTAAATAAGCTCGCATTTCCTTCCGGTGATCATTACAATAATAATTCTCATCGACATGCCGATTGACAAAGTATTTATACCAGCCAATCCCTGCGCCAACGATACCAGAGGATATCGTTTTCAGCGGGAGATCTGAATGGAGTACGATTTGCTCTGTACTAAAAGAAAGGTTTGTTTCATCAATTGACCACAGTTTTTTTCCCTGCCACGTCTTCTTGCTTGGCATTAAATGCAGCTGTGGCTTGGCTATTTTAGAGTGGGCCTGCTTAATGACCTCTGTATCGAACACCGAGTTAATCAGTTCCTCAGAAAGCACTTCATCTGGATTTTCCAACGCTTTTGCTTCGCCCTCATCCATTAAAAGCAGGCGATCACAATAAAGGCTCGCAAGGTTTAAGTCATGCAAAATCGCCACGACTGTGAGGCCCTTTTCTTTTGCACTTTTTCTGAGCAAATCAAGCAATTCTTTTTGATAGGCTAAATCAAGATGGTTAGTTGGTTCGTCCAAAAGAAGAACTTTCGGTTGCTGCACGAGAGCTTGGGCCAGGAATATTCTCTGCTGTTCTCCTCCAGAATGTTCCATCACCGAGGTGTCCGCAAATTCAAGGATGTTCGTTTGCCGCATGACACGCTGAACGATTTCCTCATCTTCTTTTGTCCATGATCGGAACAAGCCGCTATGGTGCGCATAACGACCAAGTGACACCATTTCTTTTACTGTATAAGGAAAAACTTGGGGAGTGAGTTGGGGTAAGACGGCGATTTTCTTAGCTAATTCTTTCTTAGAGTAATCGGCAATGTTTCTCCCCGCTACTTCAATTTTTCCCTGTTGCAGATCGAGCAGTCCACTAATCATATTGATTAAAGTTGTCTTCCCACTGCCATTTGGTCCTAGAATTCCAAAAAACTCTCCTTCATTTACGGAAAAACTAATGTTTTTTACAATCTCTTCACCATCATAGCCACCCGAGGCATTTTTAATTAAAAGCATGGTTCACCTCTCAACTTCTTCTCCGTTGTTTAATTAATATTATCGCAAATACCGGTGCACCTACTAAAGCTGTAATCACTCCGACAGGCAATACTTGAGGTGAGATAATTGTCCGCGATAATAAATCGGTCAATATAAGAAAGCTCGCTCCAATAATCATCGACAACGGCAACAAATGGACATGATCAGAACCCCATAGCTTTCTAGTTAAATGCGGGATAACTAAACCGACAAAGCCAATTGTCCCGGATACGGCAACCGCTGCACCTGTGAGGATGGAACCAGCAATAAGAATAAGCATTTTCCTTTTGCCAACGTCAACGCCTAAATGCTGGGCCCGTTCTTCGCCAAGCGACATCGCATTCAGTTCTTTTGTATTCATTAATAAAATGAGTGAGCCAAGAATAAAGAAAGGGAGAATGATTCCAACATAGCGCCAGCCTCGCATCGATACACTGCCAAGCAGCCAACCGATAATCTGCTGCAACTCATCCCCTGTTAAAGCGATAATTAATGAAATAACCGACCCTAAGAACGCGCTGAAAATGATTCCCGTAAGAATAATCGTTTCTACGCGCATCGTCCGGTCAATTTTTCGTGCAAAGTAAAGCACAATTATAATGGTCGCTAACGCTGTTACAATGCTTAAAAACGGCAAAGTAAACATCCCGATAACCGGTAGTGATATTCCGAAAAACAATGTTGCAACAGCACCAACGGAGGCCCCAGAAGATACTCCAAGAATATATGGTTCCGCGAGCGGATTCCTTAGCAGTCCTTGGAAGGCCGCTCCCGCAATTGCGAGTGAGGCCCCGACAAGTCCTGCCAACAGTACTCGTGGCAAACGAATCTCGTATACAATACTTACATACATTGGATCGACATCAGCACCAACGGGTAAGCGAAAGGCTTCGCTGCCAATCACTTTAACAATATCAAGAATCGGGACGGATACACTGCCAATCGAGATGGCAAAAAGCATCGCTCCAATAAGAAGCGTAAAAGAAATTCCATATTTTGTTACATTACTCTTCATCAAACAGCTCCGGATAAACCGCTTCAGCTAATTCTTTTGCCCCTTCTGTGAGTCTCGGACCGGAACGAGTAATCAAATCAGCATCAATATCATAAACTCTTTCATTCGTAACTGCTTCAACTACATCAAAACCATTTCGCGAAAGAACCTCTTCTTCTGGATTTTCAATATATGCACCGTAGGAAGTGATGATGACATCCGGATTCAGTTCAATGATTTCCTCTGGATCAAGCGCGAGCCATCCTTCATGCTCACCAGCGGCATTTTCAGCATGAATCATTTCCAACAGCTCATGAATAAACGTATGCTGACCTGCTGTATAAATATCCGGTGCAGGGGAATTTTCAAAGAAAACTGTCCGTATATCTTCCTCAGCTATCTCGGATGTAAGCTCACGAATCTCTTCAAATTCTGCTTCCATTTCCGCAATCAGTTCTTCTGCCTCTTCTTTAGAACCGATAACTTGTCCAATGGTTTCAATCGTCTCGTAAGTGCTCGCAATATCCTGCGCATCTTGAACGACGAATACTGGTATACCTGCAGTTTCAAGTTGTTCGAATGCTTCCTGTGCACTGCTCACCCCTAATTCATGGGCGAGGACAATATCCGGGTCAAGGCTAAGGATCAGTTCCACATTCAATTCCATGCCGCCAATTTTTTCAATTTCCTGTACTTCTTCCGGATAATTATCATGATCCGACACACCGACTACCTTATCCCCTTGTCCTAAAGCAAATGTAATTTCCGTATTGCTCGGGATCAATGAAACAATCCGCTCCGGTTCTTCCTCAAGCGTTATTTCATTATCTATTGCATCTGTGAGTGTCAGTGGATAATGATCACCGTTCGTTGACTCTTCTTCAGTTGTTTCATCTTTACCTGTATTTCCAGTTGCATCTTCATTGTCTGTCGCGCCTTGTCCGCAAGCAACTAGCAGACTAAGTAAGAACGCGAGCAGCAAACCCTGCCATAATCTTTTCATTTCCATTCCTCCAATAATAAATTCATTAAAAAAAGCATCCCACACAGTGTGAAGATGCTTCAGTAAATAGGTATACATCCATATAGACCCATCACCTGACTATCCTCGTAGTGCTGGCGTTACAGAATAGGCAGGTCTCCTGGCTCATGCTCATCACTCCGCTGCACCTTCCCATGCATTTAACGCACAGTGGTATTTACAGCTCGTTCGCACATACAGTGGCGGGACCGCGTTGGACTTACACCAACTTCCCTTTTAAGAATTCAACAATCGAATCCACCTATTTCTATTGCATTTCATTTTATCAAATGAATCTATATCATATCGTACACCTTTTTCATGTGAAAGTCATCTTTTTATTCTTGCCCGGGCAAGAAGGCAAATCAATATCTTATTTAACTTTTTCTATCGAGGATATTGAATGAATGGAAGAAGGATTCTACCATTCCTCAGCAAACTGCATTCTGGGTGTTTTCCCATTCGAAGGAGCGGAATGCGATGTAGGGAAAATAAACTGCGGTTGCTTTCCCTTGTGAGGAGATAGAGAGCTGGATTGGGAAAATAAACGGCGATTACTTTCCCTTGAGAGGAGATGGAGCGCTGGATTGGGAAAATAAACGGCAGTTACTTTCCCTTGGGAGGAGGTGGTGCTCTGGGATGGGAAAATAAACGGCGGTTACTTTCCCTTGGGAGGAGATGGAGCGCTGAAATGGGAAAATAAACGGCGGTTACTTTCCCTTGAGAGGAGATGGAACGCTGGGATGGGAAAATAAACGGCAATTACTTTCCCTTGAGATGAGACGGAGCGCTGGATTGGGAAAATAAACGGCAGTTACTTTCCCTTGGGAGGAGATGGAGCGCTGGATTGGGAAAATAAACGGCGATTATTTTCCCTTTAGATGAGATAGAGCGCTGGATTGGGAAAATAAACGGCGATTACTTTCCCTTGGGAAGAGATGGAACGCTGGAATGAGAAAATAAACTCCGATTAGTTTCCCTTGAGATGAGATGGAGCGCTGGAATGGGAAAATAAACGACGATTACTTTCCCTTGAGAATAGATGGAGCGCTGGAATGGGAAAATAAACTCCGATTAGTTTCCCTTAAGATGAGATGGAGCGCTGAATTGGGAAAGTAAACTGCGATTACTTTCCCTTGAAAAGAGATGGAGCACGGAATAGGGAAATTAACAGCGATTAACATTCCTCATAAGCGCGGATATAGCAATAGTAAAATAAACACAAAAAAACTGCTCCCTTGTCCCTTGACAGAAAGCAGTTTTCAATCAATTACTCTAACCCAAGTAAATTTTCAATCACGGAAACCACACGGTCGGCATATTTATTACATGCTTCTTTCGTTTCCGCTTCGACCATCACACGGACAAGTGGCTCGGTTCCGGATGGACGGACGAGCACACGGCCATTTTCACCGAGTTCTTTTTCCACCGCATCAATTTCTTCCAAAATAAGCGGGTTGGTCAATGCTTCATTCTTATCCGTTACTTTAACGTTTTTCAGAACTTGTGGGAATACTTGCATCTCTCCAGCTAATTCCGATAAAGGTTTCCCTGTATCTTTCATAACATTTACAAGCTGTAATGCAGTTAGCATACCGTCACCTGTCGTAATAAAATCGAGGAAAATGATATGACCGGATTGTTCTCCGCCAAGGTTGAATCCGCCCCTACGCATTTCCTCCATAACATAGCGGTCGCCTACATCGGTTTTATCACTATGCATGCCATTCTCTTCAAGCGCTTTATAAAAACCGATATTACTCATGACAGTTGAGACGATTGTATCTTCACGAAGTACGCCTTTTGACTTCATATATTTTCCACAAATATACATGATTTGGTCACCATCAACGATATTACCTTTCTCATCGACTGCAATTAAACGGTCACCATCTCCGTCAAATGCAAGACCAATATCTGCGCCCTTTTCCAATACAAGCTCTCTTACCGCTTCTGGATGAGTGGAACCTACACCGTCGTTAATATTCAAGCCATTCGGTGATGTGCCAATCGTGTAAATGTCTGCCTCGAGGTCCGCAAACAGATGAGTTGCAAGACTGGATGTTGCACCGTGTGCACAGTCGATAGCAATTGCAAGGCCGTCAAAGTCGTTATCAATCGTATCTTTTAAGAAAGAAATATACTTTTGTCCGCCTTCAAAATAAGCATTCACTGTACCGATGTTTGCTCCGACCGGTCGCGGAAGTTCGTCATCCTCATCGATAAGCTTTTCAATCTCTGCCTCCTGCTCATCCGTCAACTTAAAACCATCCGGACCGAAGAATTTAATTCCGTTATCTTCCACCGGATTGTGCGAAGCGGAAATCATAATACCTGCATCAGCACTCATTGATTTCGTTAAATAAGCCACTCCTGGAGTAGAGATGACGCCGAGACGCATGACTTCTGCACCGATAGAAAGTAAGCCTGCGAGCAAAGCTCCTTCAAGCATATGACCTGAGATACGTGTATCTCTTCCGATGATCACTTTCGGATTTTCCCTTTCCTTCGTTAGTACATATCCGCCGATTCGACCTAATTTATAGGCAAGTTCCGGTGTTAAATCTTTATTCGCCACACCTCGGACACCATCGGTCCCAAAATACTTCTTCATTCATACCTCTCCTTTTAATAAACCATCTAAAAGTCACTTACTTAAGTCTATTCGATTTCAACTGTGATTTCCTCAAACTCGGGAGTAACTGTCACATCTTCTACCTCATCCCATTCCACTTCAACTGGCACAAGATGTTCACCCGGTTCAAGCCCTGCCAAATTAACAAAGACGCGGAAATCATCAGGACTCAGCTCTCGAAGGAATGTTTCATTTCCTGTTACGGTAATATCCATTTCGGCTTTACTTGGCTCGACATACGTTACAGCTAGTCCGTCCTCAAGTTCTTCCTCTTCAATCGCCATGGCTTCTAGAACCCGTGCTTCTTCCACTTCAACCGTTACTTCAATTGTTTCCAATTTTCCTGTATATACACCATCCGGGAGATCGAAACCAACATCAATCGTTCCAGATTCCGTAATTTCCGAGAGATCGATTTCTTCCGTTGAGATGGAATCAATTTGTTCAAGAATGTCACTGACTGCAAAAATCTCAACCTCATCCAGATTAGCAGAAATGGACAACAAGGAAAAGTCCTCTGGTAATTCACCGGTTGTTTCAATATCAATTGGAACAACTTTGCTTGGACTCACGAAATCAACAGATATAACAACCGTCTCCCGGTCCAAGCGAACTTGCAGTTCATTTCCTTGCGTATCATACACATTCACCGGTACTTCTCGGTTCGAAATCGAAGTCTCCTGTCCGGCCACATCGACATAAATTTTAACGACACCGATTTGTTCCATAATTCTTCTGGATGTTGTAATTTGGACACTGGACTGATCTAATTCATAGCCCCCGACCTCTACTCCCGGCGGCAATTGATCGGTATTTAAAAATTCCACCGTTATCGGGTATTCCTGACTTGCCCTTTCCTCGATGGATACCTCGATTGTTTTCGGCTCTATATAAACGCTAATATCATCAGAAACCGTATGCTGCAATTCTACCGTATGATTTCCCTCTCCAAGTCCCTGTAGGTCTACGTAGACGGTAAAATTACGATTGAAAATAGCAGGCATAATCGTTGCGGGAGAACCTTCTAATGTCACAGTTGCATATTCCGGAACCCCACTTACGACATAATCATCCGAATTAATATCGATTTCCACTGGAACATCATCAAGTGTTTGGGTTTGTAAATTCCTTCCCGGAATAGAAGATTCAGAGCTGGATGAATTGGATTCTACATTCACGAAAATAAATAAAGTAATGGCAAAGCCAAGCGCTAATACACGAATAAACCATTTACTTTGAAACCAATTATCCATTTTCATTCCCCCTCCGTTTTTTCGTCTTCTCAGAGGTCATTGGAAGCAAGGATAAATGTTCTTTTAATAATTCTGTTAAAGCTTCTTCCGTTAAATCACGATGCAGCTTGCCATTTATCGTGCAAGATATCGCACCTGTTTCCTCTGAAACGACAATAGTAAGGGCATCTGTTACTTCACTGATCCCCATTGCAGCTCTGTGTCTCGTTCCCAGTTCCTTAGAAATGAATGGACTCTCTGACAGCGGTAAATAACAAGCAGCTGCAATAATTTTATCTCTTTTAATAATAACAGCCCCATCATGGAGCGGTGTGTTCGGTGTGAAAATATTTGTCAACAGCTGGTGGGTCAATTCTCCGTCAATCGGAATCCCCGTCTCCGCATATTCGCCAATTCCAGTCTCCTTTTCAATAGAGATGAGCGCGCCAATTCGCCGCTTCGCCATATAAGTTGTGGACTGGACGATTGCCTCAATTTGTATTTCCATATCTTCTCTCGATTTATTACTCCTCGTAAGGAAGCTTCCTCTTCCAAGCTGCTCCAAGGCTCTTCTCAGCTCAGGCTGGAATAAAATAATTATAACTATAATCCCCCATTGGATAAACTGGTTCGAGAAATAACGAACCGTCTGGAGGTTAAATGCAATACTGAGTAGCCAAATTGCCAAGATGACGGCAATTCCTTTAAGTAATTGCACAGCTTTCGTGCCGCGGACTAGCATCATCAGTTTATATAGCACATACCAGATGAGAGCTATGTCTACGGTTATTCTAAGTATCGTTAGCAGGTCGAATCCCCCATCGAGCATGGTCACACGTCCTTTAGTTATGAATTAACAATTGTATAATTAATTTTCAAAAAATACATCTACAATGAATTACATGTTCCTTATTATATCATAAATACCGGGATTCATGTGAACATAATAGCGAAGCAACCACCTTAAGATTTAGAGCCTTTAACAAAGGAGGAAGCGCCCTTGCAGGTTAAAAATACGATTCGTTCCGCAACACCTGGGACTGCGATTACTCGTCCCACCGAAGAGCGTTTGCACTAGCACATCCAGTAGTCGCAGCAACGTATAAACTGTGCCTCCCAGGACGAGAGGTAGTTCGATGTTGCCCCATACGTGAGCGTACTTAATCGAACTTCCCTTTTACCGTAATGAGATAAAGGAAACATGCCTCTTTAGGGGTAGACGTGAGTTGGGCTTTAGCCCGAATTTAAACGGTCCTCCTTTCGTTTTGAGTTGATGCCCGCTTTCACCACAAGGGCATAAGGACGACTAAGCCTCACAAAGACCGCCCGGCAAATCTTCTTTATCGATTGGAGGAGTGTGAAGTTTGGGACTGCGCACTGCTCGTCCCACCAAAAGTTCTGTTAGTTGCTGGGCGCAGATCGGACGTGGCTAGCCCTGGATATCTATGTTATCCATAGCATTTATATTTTATAGCTTCTTATGCAATAAAGAAAAAAGACTGAGGCATAACCCTCCATTTATGGCGTAAATCCATATTAGAATAGTTATTTCTCAGTCTTAATTCACAAATTATGCTATTCAAATGAAAACACTTTTTTAGCAAATCCTTTAAGTTTGTACAATATCCAGTCGAATGTTTGGTCGACGGATTCGAATTCTCCATTTATTTCACCGACCGAGGCCATTAAACCTCTGTTGTCTAGTGGATCATCATCAATCAGCTTCCCGTTCACCAATGTGACATTCCCATCAACCGTACCATTAATAATTAAATTTCCATTTTTAACGAGTAAGTCACCTTCGACTACTTCTCCTTCAGGAACAATTACTGTATCCCCTTCAATAATTAAATTTTCCTGTTTCGAGACGACGAGTTGATTGTCTTGTTCCCATGTAAAAAAGACGCCGGTAAACATAAGAATAAAGAAAACAGCTGCAGCCGTAAGCATTGGATGCATCTTAAACCAGCGTAAATATTTAACCTGTCTTTTCTCAGTCGGGAGGTTTTTCATAACATTTGCTGTGAAGTTCGCCGGCGCTTCGAAACGTTCGGCACTTTGGATAAGTGTAAGTGTCCGCTTTAACTCGCGGAAATGCTCCTGACAAGCTTCACAGTCTTCCAGATGATATTTTAGTTGTTGCTCTTCTTCCGTCGTTATATCTCCATCCAAATATTTATGCATCAGCCCAATGGTTTCTGCATTACATTTCAATGGGACCACACTCCTTTACACATGACGAAGCCTCTTCCGTAAAGCTTCCCTACCCCGGTGAATCCTTGTTTTCACCGTTCCGATTGGGATATCCAATATTTCACTTATTTCTTTTAAGGAAAACTCTTCTAAATACCTCAGAATAATAATACTGCGGTATTTCGGTGGAAGTTCGGAAATCTTTGTGTGGATATATCTCTGTAGTTCATTATTCTCCACTTCTTCCACTAGAGAAGCACCTTCACTTTGAAGCTGGGAATACATATCCAACCCGTCCGTTCCTTTAACCTCTGCGTCCAAAAAATAATCTGGTTTCCGTTTGCGGAGTCTGTCGATTGATAAATTCGTGGCGATTCGATACAGCCAACTTGAGAATTTTCGTTTCTCGTCAAAGGAATGAATGTTTACGTATGCCCGTATGAAAGCTTCTTGCGCAATATCCTCTGCCTCATGTGCATTACCAAGCATCCGGTAGCAATGCTGGTATATTTTATTTTGGTAAAATGAGACCAAATCTTCGTAGGCAGACTGATCCCCTTTTTTTACTAATATTATTTTCTCCCTAATTATTTGTTCCATACTTTACCTCCGCCTATAATGCGGTATTATGATTACGAACGAGCAACTCAAAAGGTTTCATTTTTTTCCGCTTTTTTATTTTTTATCTGCACAAACTATAGCTTATCAATTTATCTTATATTTTCATAGGTTTTTCCTTGCTATTACTTGGGTATTTTCTTATTATAGTATACTAGATAGGAGGAAGCTTTTGTGAGTAAATCAATGTTGTTGGAAAAAATTGAAGCATGCCGGCAGGAATTAATTGTCCTTAGTTACCATCACGAACTTACTTCACAGGCTGTTATAGAATCTAGTATGAAATTGGACACACTCATTAATAAATATCAAAACTATGATAATTACTATGAATTAGCCTCCAGATAAACAATCAAATAAATTCGAGTGTTGACGGTCAACTCCGCAACCACATTAAATATTATCGGTATTTGATTTTTAAAAGAAAGAGTATACGAATTTCAACTAGTAAGACCAACTAAGTAAGAAAAAGACATAAATCTCACCACACAAGAGATTTATGTCTTTTTTATATTTTTTTTAGACTCAATCACTGTTGCCCCTTCAGGGTGTGAGGTGATGGAAAGCGGCTTAATCCCAGCCTTTTCCCAGGACGAGAATAATTGTTCAGCCTGACGCTTACTCGGCATAAAAGCAATGCCGCAATCTCCACCGCCAGCTCCGGAAGGTTTACCTGCTCCACCTAACCCATCCGCTAGGTCGCATAACGTTCCGAGCAACGCTGTTTCAATCGATACATCCGCATTGTTTCCAACAGTAGCGAGGGCCTTCCTATTTGCTTTTACCCCGCTAAAAAGAAGTTCCTGATTCTCTTCTTCCATTCCTGTAAGCAAAGTATGTACTGCTCGTTCGCTTTTCGCTAAGAATTCTTTAAAAGCTTGCGGATTGTCATCCTGCAGCTTCAATATTCGCCCGACAAGTTTAGTCGTTGATGCCGGATTCCCTGTCCAGCCAACACAAAAAGAAACAGATGTCGGCAAAGTTAAACGCTTGATCGATAGATAAATCCAATCCGCTTCCAGTAATTCATGGATGGAAGCAGCACTTTTAGAAGCATCGAGCAGCCATTCCGCTTGGAAAGAGGAATACTGTAAAATCCCACCATAAACAGAGGCAGCTACATCTGCACCCGAACCACTGCCTTGAATGTTAACATGGGCTAAGGCAGCTAATTTAAAAATGACATCCTTATCCAGCTCTTCTTTTGTAAAACGGGCCATAATTGCTGTAACAACCGCTGTAACAACCGCTGCACTGGACCCGAGACCATATTTCACCCCTGATGCATCATCAAGCTCACTGCGAACAGCCAAGTTGAAATGATCCATCTCTACACCCGCTTCTGCAAGATACGTACAAGTCACTTCCATCGCTTCTTTTACGAAAGAAAGACGATTGTCCGCAGATTGAATGGTAACTTTTCCATTCTTATAACCCCACGATAAATCTTCCAACTGATAATCTTCCAACGTAAGTGTTCTCTGTTCGGCATCCTCTATCGTTGCATAAACAAATCGATCTACAGCCGTGACCGCAAGATGGTGATGGGGAATTAGAACCGCAAATTCACCGGCAACCATCAATTTACCTGGTACTTTTATCGTCAATTTATTCGTCGACAACTTATTCCACTCCTAAAGATAGCTTACTCCTGGACCTGGTTTACTGAGAATGACATCAGTTACACCAGAGACTTCCCGAAGCATCCGTTCAACCTCTGCCTCATGTTCTGGTAAATAAAGCACCTTCACATTTGGACCGGCATCGATTGTAAAATATGCTGGCATTCCTTGTTCCCGCATTTCCTGTACTTGTCGCATCACGCGAATTGTAGAATCCAGCCAATATGTAAATGGTGGTTTCGCACCTAATGAAGTAGCATGCATCTTCAAGCAGTTCGCTTCCGCAATTTCTCCTACTTGGATGAAATTTTTTTCCTGAATTGCCTCTTTAATTCCTGTGAGGTCTTCCGGTATGCTCTTCAACCAGCCTTCATAGAATGGCGAAGTTTCAACCGTCCGGCGCATTCCTGCTCGGCTTGAAATCTTTTTCATTTCCGAAGTTAGTACGACACCGGCCATCCGGATATCCCAATGATTCTCATCTGCAATAGGAACAGCATAAGAATCAGAACCATCTTCCTTCTCCCCCATTTGCCACTCCGCAAAACCACCGTAGATTGAACGGCTGGAAGAACCTGAACCACGCCTTGTTAAGCGTGACAATTCTTTATCATCTAAATCTAGCCCGATTGCCTTGGAGGCGGCTGCAGCAAGCGCCGCAAAGCCTGACGCAGATGACGCAAATCCAGCTGCAGTAGGTACCTGATTGTCTGATGCAACATGTGCGTAAACTTCCTTGCCCGCCATTTTCCGAACTAAATCAAGAAAAGCGGTTACCCGTTTATATGCTTCACCTTGTTCAGGTATCCCATTCAACTCGAAACTATCTGCTTTGAGATCTTCTTGAAAGTCTACAGTAGTCGTTGTGTAAAACCCGTCCAATGTTAGGGAAAGACTGTTGTTTGTGGGTAAAATCAGTTCTTCATTCCGCTTTCCCCAATACTTAATTAAGGCAATATTTGTATGTGCTTTAGCTGTAGCTTTCATAATAATCCCCTTTACCTAAATAATTTCATATACAAATGAAAGTAACCAAATAGCAGCACGTAAGGCTTGATATCTGGTTACTTTCTAAAAGGTTAACCATTTTTCTTCAGTACAAATGGCCAAACGGAATGCGCGCCGAACTGTTTTAATTTCTCAGCTAATTGCTTACAATGTACTTCATTTTGAGCTAAGGCAATAATACAGCCGCCATTTCCGCCACCCGTAAGCTTGGCCCCGAGCGCTCCTTCTTGTCTGGCAAAACGAATTAAACGGTTCAATACTGCATCACTTACACCTAAATATTCAAGTTCTTTCTGCGCTTCATTCAACATAGTCCCGAGGAAGTGCTTACTCGCTTTCTCAAGTGCATCCTTCGCTTCATGGGTCAACTGGCCAATACGGTCCAATTTACGCTGAATTGTACGCGGGGCTTTCTTTAGCAAATCCGTTACCGATTGAACGGATGATTTCGTATCCGCATCTTGTCCCGAATCAGCAACAAGGAAATGCAAATCTTCTTTCACGGCAATCCTTTCAATCGGATGATTTTTCTCAAACCAAATTGGTGTATTTGCCGTAATCGTTAATGTATCAATGCCACTTGGCGAACCATGTGCATAAGTCTCTGCGATATCCGCAAGCTTCAGTAATTCTTCATGCGTACATTCGCGCTCTGCATAATTGAACAGCGAACGAATAACAGAAACGGCCACCGAGGCACTAGATCCCAAACCTTTTCCAGGTGGGACGGATGAATTGATACGGATAACAAGATTCTCACATGGAATTTCTAGGTATTCCAACGTATCCGTGATACAGTCGGCAATACCCCGTAATGATTTTGGAGTCATATGGATTGGTCCATAGTAGAAACTGCTGTCGAGTATTGCCGGTCCAGGCACATACTCAATCATCGATTCGACACCAATCAGTGGAAATGGAATAGCGATTGCAGGTTGTCCGTGTACAACTGCATGTTCGCCGATTAAGATGAATTTACTATGAGCTATACCAATAGCTGTTTTTGCTGAAGTTGAAACTTTTTCTGCACTCATCGTTTATATTTTTCCACCAATTCTTTCGCTTTTCCAACACGGATATCGTTATTTTTAATTAATTCTTGAGCTATAATATCAACCATCTCCCCTGCAGCACCTGCTGCCATCGCAACAGAGCGAGAATGTAAGGTCATATGCCCTTTCTGAATACCGTCTGTCGCAAGTGCCTTTAGCGCACCCAGATTCTGGGCGAGACCAACCGCTACAATTACCTCAGCCAATTCTTTAGCACTATTAACTTCCAATAATTTAAGAGCAAGTTTCGCCATTGGATGTACACGGGTTGCCCCGCCGACAATTCCAATTGACATTGGGAGCTCGAGCTCACCAACTAGGTTTCCTTGTTCATCCTTATACCAGGTTGTCATGGAAGTATATTGTCCATCCTTAACTGCATACGCGTGAGCGCCGGCTTCTACTGCTCGCCAATCATTTCCAGTAGCAATTACAATAGGATCAATTCCGTTCATAATCCCTTTATTATGTGTAACCGCCCGGTAAGGGTCAGATGCAGCAAATTCATACGCATGAATGACACCATCCCGCACTGCCTCCCCTGAGAAATCTCCCGTTCCCAGTAAATGAGGAGGAATGATACAACGAGCCCTTGCCAAACTCCGATCCGCTAAGTTAGATAAAATCCGTAAGTAAACTTTACCTTGCGTAATTTCCTCTACTAATGGTGCAATTGATTCTGCCATTGTATTAACTAAATTTGCGCCCATTGCATCAACCGTGTTGACATAGAGGTGGACAATCAGCATTTTCCCAAACTTGGAATCCGCTGCTTCATTTAAAATACGGACGTCTAAATCTTCCGCACCACCGCCGCGGGTTACAATGCTCGGAAAAGCATCATTGGCAGCATCAATCAATATTTGTTTATTTTCTAGAACAGCTTCTTTTGCTTCTGTATAATCAGAGCAACCAACTACCTGAATCTGTCCAATCATTACGCGTTCTGTAGATTCCGTAACAAACCCGCCCGCATCACGAACAATTTTCGCAATGTGACTGGCAGATGCTACAACAGAGGCTTCTTCAATTGCCATCGGTATGGTATATTCTTTTCCATTTATTAAAAAGTTCAACCCTAGGCCTAGAGGCAGCTGAAAAGTCCCCACAACATTTTCAATCATATTATCTGCCGTATCTTCGGCTAATGGAGCAACTGATTCAAATACAGCAAGGTCTTCTTCTGTAAATGGATGCATTTCCGTGATCAATGCTTTTCTCTCTTCTATTGTTTTTTTATAGAAACCAGGAATTCTGGACGATTTCATACCTGATCATCCTTTAATATTATAATAATGAATGGTTTTTATTAGTTAAAAACATTAATTCTTCCTAACGATTATAACATGATAGCATGTCTTTTTTGTAGGAACAGCTACTTATTTTTACAAAAAACCTTCACCTTGCTAATTTCTCTATCTATTATGTTGAAAAAAGGCTTATATTGCAAATAAAACAAGGCTCCCAAAACGTGAGCCTTGTTTTATTTGCAGAGGTTGATTCATTTAATTACATACGTGAGATTGATGAGCCATACAGGATTCGAACCTGTGACCCTCTGATTAAAAGTCAGATGCTCTACCGACTGAGCTAATGGCTCGTGTTGTAAGTTTGGTACTGGTTTTATTATATGAGCTTGAAGTTTGAAAGCTCGTCGTGTTGCAAGATTATTCGGCGATGCGTACACTCCTCGCAGGCCGCCTCAGAGAAGTACATTCATGGATGTTATTCGCGGCGTGCTCTACCGACTGAGCTAATGGCTCGTGTTGTAAGTTTGGTGCTGGTTTTATTATGTAAGCTAGATGCTTGACTAGCGATATTAAAAATAAAAATGGCTGGGCTACTAGGATTCGAACCTAGGAATGACGGGACCAAAACCCGTTGCCTTACCGCTTGGCTATAGCCCAACAATTAATGGTGGAGGGGGGCAGATTCGAACTGCCGAACCCTGAGGGAGCGGATTTACAGTCCGCCGCGTTTAGCCACTTCGCTACCCCTCCATATTATTCTTCATATTTTTTGTCTTATACCATATGATTTAAATAAATGGTGCCGGCCAGAGGACTTGAACCCCCAACCTACTGATTACAAGTCAGTTGCTCTACCAATTGAGCTAGGCCGGCTTGATATGATTTAGTACTGGTTTTATTGTATGAGCTAGATGTTTGAAAGCTCGTCGTGTTGCAAGTTTATTCGGTGATGTGTACACTCCTCGCAGGCCGCCTCGAGGAAGATCATTCAAGGATGTTATTCGCGGCGTGCTCTACCAATTGAGCTAGACCGGCATAATATTATGGTGTACTGGTTTTATTGTATGAGCTAGATGTTTGAAAGCTCGTCGTGTTGAATGATTATTCGGTGATGTGTACACTCCTCGCAGGCCGCCTCGAGGAAGATCATTCAAGGATGTTATTCGCGGCGTGCTCTACGAATGAGCTAGGCCGGTAAAAAAGAAAAAAGCTTTACGAATGTAAGCTGTTTTTAAGATGTAAATGGTGACCCGTACGGGATTCGAACCCGTGTTACCGCCGTGAAAGGGCGGTGTCTTAACCGCTTGACCAACGGGCCAATAAGATTTGGCAAAGATCAGATTTTCAAACTGACGAATTTTATTATAGCTAGTATTCCTCCTTTTGTAAAGGGGGAAAATAAAGTTTTTCTCTTTCAAATAGTCTAAACCCTTTCCGGCAGTTATTTATCCAGACTTTTTAGCATGCTTCTCTATCTCCTTTATCTCTTTTATTATTCATGTGTATGATAACCAATGAACCTTTCCAGTGACCACAACCAGCATGATCTATACTCAAGCTGCAAAGATACTCTTAATTAGGACCAGCTATTAAGATATAAACTACAATTTCAGTTTCTCTAACACAAAACATAAGGTATAATAGAAAAAACAGATTTTTGGAGGTATACCATGGCAGGCTTATTAAAGGATAAAAATATTGTTGTAATGGGAGTTGCAAATGAGAGAAGTATTGCTTGGGGAATTACTAAGTCCCTTCACCGCGAAGGAGCAAACTTAATTTTCACAAACAGACAGGAGCGTTCCAAGAAAAAGTTAGAGAAGCTATTAGAGGAACATGACATTCCTTCCAAACTAATGGTTTCACTTGATGTCTCGAGTGATGAAAGTATTCAAGAAGCTTTTCAAGAAATCAAAGATAACGTCGGAGTCATTCATGGACTTGTTCACTCGGTTGCATTTGCTAAGCGGGAGGAATTGAAAGGCGAATACGCGGATACATCACGTGACGGGTATTTGCTCGCCCACGAGATTAGTGCATATTCCTTAGTAGCTGTTACAAAAGCGGCGAAAGAATTAATGACAGAGGGAGGAAGTATCATTACCCAAACGTATCTCGGCGCCGAGCGAGTCATCCCGAATTATAATATTATGGGAGTCGCTAAAGCATCCCTTGAAGCAAGCGTACGTTACTTAGCAGAAGATATGGGTAAATATGATATTCGGGTGAATGCTATTTCTGCAGGTCCAATTCGTACCCTATCAGCCAAGGGTGTATCCGGGTTTAACGAGAAGGCGAATGTCATTGTTGAAAAAGCACCACTTCGACGTAACGTCGATCAAGATCAGGTAGGAGATGCTACCTTATTCTTCCTAAGTGATCTTGCTAGAGGTGTAACTGGAGAAGTATTACACGTAGATTCCGGCTTCCATATTATTGGAGGTTAAATAAAGATAACAACCGAGACGCTTTTATGCAATCTAAGCAAAAGCGTCTTTCTTCTATCATTATCCTTGAAAAGGAGAAGGTGCAATGGCGGAATGGTTTTTAACGGTTGGAGGAGAGAAATTCATCCCTTTTGGACCGAGTCATTTATTCATGCTGTTTCTATATGCAAGCGGTGCATTCTTGCTATTATTTTATCATCATCATATCCGCTCGAAAAAGCGGCTGTTCGAAACAATTCGTTGGACATTATTCACACTCTTGCTCGGTTGCGAGATTACATATCAAATCTGGACAGCCATTCATGGAATCTGGGTGCATAATCTTCCTTTTCATCTCTGCGGGATTGCTGGTTTAGTTGGTGCAGCTGCTTTATTCACGTTAAATAAGAAGCTCATGGTTATTACATTCTACATTGGGCTTATCCCGGCATTTTTAGCGCTCCTTACTCCAGAACTTCCCTATGACTTTCCTAACTTCCGGTATGTAAAATTTTTCATTCATCATATTGCGATCTCCTTAACAGCAATTTTTGTAGCAATTATTGCCGCTAAGTCTGGAGCAATCACACTTAAAAGTATGATTGAAACGTATCTGTTCTTAGTCATGTACGCATTGCTTGTCGGCCTAGTCATCAATACTTTATTGAATGCCAATTACCTTTATCTATCCCATCCGCCAACTACGCCTTCCCCACTTGACTGGTTCGGCAGCGGAGTTTGGTATCGTTTGAACTTAGGATTTGTTTGCTTTATCGTGTTCTTCCTGCAATTCCTCAGTTATCGCCCATTGCAACAAAAATGAAAAAATTCCCAATGCGCCTTTCTATGGCAATTGGGAACTTTTCACAAATAAAACCAACGTTCTTTTAATGCTAATAGGACTGCATTCGTTCGATCTTTTACGCCGAGCTTACTTAATATAGATGTGATATGATTTTTTACCGTCTTATCCGAAATATCTAAGTTTGCCGCGATCTCTCCATTTTGAAAACCTTGTACGAGCTCCCCTAATATTTCCCATTCTCTGCGAGTTAATAAACCAATCGGTCGGTGGATTTCCCCTTGAGTAATCTGCCTATACTTCTCAAACAAGACTACTGCAACAATAGGATGAATATAGGTCTTACCTTTACGGATATATTCAATTCCCTGCACAAATTCTTGCACACTCATATTAACACTGAAGAGACCGGCTAGATCATATTGAATATAATCGTTAATCACATTCACCTGTTCATCAGATAAAATAACCGCAATTTTCGTATTGCTAAAGCGGTAATGTCTTGTAACTTCGCGTATCGAAATACATGCTTCCATATCAAGGATGACAAGATCACTTTCTATCGACGCCTCAAATAAATCATCGATAAATGCAGATTTATATACATATATTTCATCATTTTGCAGACGTTCTTTCACCATTTCCAAAATAGTTTCCTTATGAACTCCTGTTCCCATCACAAATGATATAACATTCATCTTTTGCCAACTCCCAGTTTTTTGCTTGCTGTATTCTCCTACAAGCTTTTTAGTAAACATAACGAAACTAAACATTAATTCCTATAATAAAATTGCCATCCTTCTATACCATTGATTTTTACCTAGTTCTATCTTATCACAAATAGAAAAAATTTATAACATTATTCATATTTGTCCATAAAAAAACCCTTTTAAGCAGAGTTATACTCAACTTAAAAGGAGTTTTTATGTAAGACTTAGATAATTATGCTACCTTCCAATCGGAAACATCCACTTCTAGTGGGATATTATTTGCTCTTGCTTTTCTCGCCGCTCTAAAGAAGAGTACAACGATGAGTGCCGCCCCAATAAATCCGCCAATCCAGGAGAGATTCATTGGTAAGTTAAAACCTATTGGTTGGGACAGAATATACGTAATAATCATCACTAGCATAAATGTTCCCGGAACAAGTGCCACCCAGAAGTTTTTCCTTGCGATATATAGATACATTGCCGCTACAAACAACGCTATAACCGCTGTAGACTGATTCGCCCAATTAAAGTAGCGCCATAGAATATTAAAGTCAATTTGCGTTAATATAGCTGAAACAATAAATAACGGACCTGCAATCCAAAAACGTTTCGAGAGCTTTCTCTGTGCAATTTTTAGATAATCCGCAATGATCATTCTCGCACTACGGAATGCAGTGTCTCCTGAAGTGATCGGCAAAACAACAACTCCTAGGACCCCAATCGTTCCACCAATTGCTCCAAGTAATGTAAAGGATGCCTCACTCACAATTGCCCCCGGGCCGCCTGCAGCAAGAATCACGTTCAAACCATTGTAGCCATCAAACATGCTCATCGCTGCTGCTGCCCAAATCATCGCAATAATACCTTCCGCAATCATCATGCCATAGAATATTTTACGCCCTTCTCTTTCATTCTTCGTTGTTCTAGAAATGATTGGTGTTTGTGTTGCATGAAAGCCTGATAAAGCCCCACATGAAATGGTAAAGAATAATAATGGGAAAATTGCTGCTCCCTCAGGGTGGAAGTTTTCTAATGTAAGTTCTGGAATTGGAGCACCTGTTACGACCAAACCAATTCCGACTCCAATTGCGCTTATTAGAAGCAGGGCACCAAAATAAGGGTATAGTCTTCCAATAATTTTATCGACTGGAAGAACTGTAGCTATAATATAATACGCAAAGATGAAAAGGACAAAGATCCATGCAGCTACTTTTCCGTCTGTCAGCAAACTCATTAACTCTGCTGGGGTCGTAACAAATACAGTTCCGACAAGGAGCAGGAGTAAGACTGCGAAACCGTTCACAATATGTTTCATCGCTTTACCTAGGAATTTACTTGCAAGTTCCGGTAAATGAGCGCCACGGTTTCGGATCGAAATCATACCTGTTAAGTAGTCATGCACTGCCCCTGCAAAAATACACCCTACCACAATCCATATAAATGCTGCCGGTCCGTATAAAGCCCCCATAATAGGACCGAAAACAGGACCCGTACCAGCGATGTTCAGTAGTTGAATTAAAGAGTTTTTCGATGTACTCATCGGTATGTAGTCCACACCATCACTATTTACATAAGCTGGTGTTGGTCGCTCATTTTTGACGCCAAACATTTTCTCGATAAACTTTCCATACGTGAAATAACCGATTATAAGTAGTGCTACTCCTCCTAGAAACGTGTACAAGGAAAGTCCCTCCTCTTGTTTTTATTTGTTTTCTAATTATAGGACAAATTCAGTAAAAGGAGATGCTTTTTCAAGTAAGAAGTAAAATAAACGAATTAAGATGCAGATTTGTACATATAAGATGCAAATCGATTGCAGCTAGATTTCCAGTTCCTTCCGTAAATCTTTCACATAATTCCTGCTGACAGAGAGCCTTTCTTCTGTGTCCCTCAGCTCCAAATGATAAGCTCCATTAAACCATGGAGTGAGCCGCTGTACATAATGTAAATTAACAAGGGTACTTTTATGAATACGGAAGAAACCAAATTCAGCTAACTTATTCCCCAAGTCCTTCAGTGGCAGATTCGAATCAAACTCACCATGTTTCGTGACGACATTAGAATACTTTTCGCTTTTAGCAATATATAATATATCCTCCGGTTCAATATACGATATTTCCCCGTCCGATTGCACAGCCAGCTTTCCATTTAACCGGTTCGCGGGTAATTCCCGTACAGGGCCAATTTTCCCTATAATCCTGTCAATCGTCTCCCTTAACAGTTCCTCATCATACGGCTTCAATAAATAGTCCACCGCATCGTAACGAAAAGCTTCTACTGCAAATTGAGGATAAGCCGTAGCAAAAACAATGAGCGGAGGATTTTTCAATTCGCGCATACTTTTAGCCACTTCCATCCCGCTCATCTTTGGCATCTCAATATCGAGAAACACAACATCCGGCTTCAATTGGATGACTTTCATCACCGCTTCCTCACCAGATGCTGCTTCCCCAACAACTTCCACTTGCGGATAACTCCCTAGTAAGTGTTTCAGATCTTCGCGGTTATATAATTCATCATCAACGACAATTGTGCGTATTACCCTGTCCATTTTTCTATAACCTCCTCTATTGGTATGGAAAAATGTATCTTCGTCCCTTTTCCTGGCTCACTATCTATATGAAGTTTCGTCTCCTCACCAAACATCATGACAAGTCGTCGATTCACATTGTAAAGCGCGAGACCGCTCCCCTCCTCTGAATGAACAGGGGCTTGCGTGAATTGTTCTACGATATCTCCAGGCATGCCTTTTCCATTATCTATAACTTGGATAACAACAGATTCTTCTTGTTTGTCGATATGAATTTCCAACAAACAATCCTTCTCTCTATCTTTAAATCCATGGATAATCGCATTTTCAACAATTGGCTGTAATGTTAAAGGTGGAATCCGCTGAGAAAGTGCGGACTGATCAATCTCATAATGAATCGTTAGGCGATTTGAAAAACGAAATTCTTTAATTGCTAAGTATGCTTCGACATGTTGCATTTCCTCTTCTAATGTAATTTGCGTTTCCGTCGTATTCGCTAAATTTCTTCTTAAAAAATGGGATAAAGAAACTAACAGCTTTCTCGCTCCTAATGGATTGATTCGAATGAGTGATGTAATCGTACTTAATGTATTAAATAGAAAATGAGGACTAATCTGTGCTTGAAGCGCCTTTACCTCAGCTTCTTTCGCCAACTGGAACACCTTGTCAGCTGCTGCGATTTCCAGCTGGTGACTAATCATTTTACTTAGACCAGTTATTAACTCGACATCCACACTGGAGATAACGCTTTCAGAATTAAAATAAAATTTCAATGTCCCAATCACTTCATTTTGCTGAATAAGTGGAGCGATAATTGCCGCGCCGAGCGGACAGTTCTCAACCTGGCAATGGATTGAGTCACAGTTAGCAATCATGAGCTCTCCTCGTTCAATTGTCGTGTGCGTGATTTTTGTTTTAATTGGTGATTCTGCCTCATGGTGATCATCACCAAGTCCAACATGGGCTAATATATCTGTTTTGTTTGTCATGGAGACGGCACTTGCCCGGATTTCCCCATAAATAATCTTACAAACCTCAAGTGCAGAAACCGTATGTAACCCGCTGCGCATATGTGCAAGCGTCTTATCGGCAATCCGTAGTGTTTTTTGCGCTTGTACCGCACCCGCTTTATCTTCTTCGGAAACGACAGACTTAATAATTAACAATACGAGCGCTGTTCCTAAGCCATTGGCAACAATCATTGGGATACCAATTATATTTACAAGTGCGAGTGCCTGGTCAAAAGGTTTCGCTACGATTAAGATAATAATCATTTGCAATGCTTCCGCAAGGGCACCAATGAAGAAAGCTGTACGCAGCTTTACTAGCTTTTTCCTTCTATAGAGGAGGCAGGTCAATATCCCGGCAATGATTGTTGCACTTCCACATGCTATTGCAGTAAAACCACCCAACGTGAACCGGTGAATCCCGGCAATTAATCCGGCCCCAATCCCGACAGCTGGACCTCCAAGCAGACTCGCAATCACGACACCGATTACCCGCGAATTCGCAATTGCTTCATCAATCGTCAGCTCCGTCATCCACCGGTTGATTTGTACATTTTCCGGATTCACACTTAAGCCAGTATACGTTCCAATGATTCCGAAAAACCCAAAGAACAAGATAGCAGTCCACTGCTGTTTACGATCAAGTTTTTCCTGATTCAGCATATTTCTTAAAAAGCGAAAACGGGTTAATAGAAATGCCAATGTTACAATAATTCCAATCCGCTCAATCATTGTAATCAACAGCTCAAGCATAACTTCTGCCTCCCGATAATAAAAAAGGATCGTACCAGTATTATATCACTTGCACATGAACTTGAAAATTGTATTATAACAGGAGTTTTAAAAATTGGGACACGGGGTCAGAGCATTTGTCCCACCTTGACAGGGACAAATGCTCTGACCCCGTGTCCCCTTTTTTCATATCTTAATTTAAGAGGAGGGGTTATTATGCGTGATAAAAATAGACGCGGAAAATGTATATTTCCTGGGTATCATTGGTGTGGTCCCAGCTGCAGTGGTCCGGGATATCCGACCAATCCAGTGGATGCATGCTGCATGCAACATGACCTTTGCTTGCAGCGTGGCGTGGACCGGAGATATTGTGATCAGAAGTTCTTAGAATGTCTACAACCCCATTTGCACGGGCGACTTCCGCATAATCATCATGCGAGGATCATGTACCACGCAATTCGTGTTAAAAATAAATTTGGATTTTAACCTTTATAATCTATAGGTTAGACTTCACAATTTCTTTTCCATCACAGTCGAGACCTCATGGAATCCTAATTCTTCGTATAAACGTTTAGCCTGATTACCAGAATAAACATTCAACTGTACATGTTTAATTCCTTTTTCTTTCATGCTTTTTAACGCATATTCCAGTAGACGCGTAGCAATACCCTGCTGCCGAAATTCTGGAAAAACATACAACTCCACTACCATTCCCTGTATTTCTTCGGAATCTAAATTATAAAAGTCACAAACACCAAGCCACCCTTTATTTATTCTATCTTCCACAAAGACTAGATAATATCCATTGTTCGCTAACGTTTGTGACATCAGCTCGGACGCCGTAATTATATTTCCTTTCCTGTACCCCATTGTCGCCTCCTGCATGACAGTAGGGGAGTGCTCTAAAATATATTTCAATTCAACCACCGTGGCTTTTCGAATACACATATTTATCCCACCTGAATGTAATAATTAATAATATGATATGGAGGCTTCAAAAATGGGTGTCGTTCAAACTGATAAATGGTTAATTGATTTATGGAATAAACCAATTGCTATGTGTGAGTTATTAGTTAATTATTTTTCGGATGTTTCTGCAGCAGAAATCTATCAATATTTAACGATGTATGGTATGTATCAACCACCTTTCCAAGACGTGGAGAAACAAATTCGTATTTTATTGGATAAGAATAGTTGGAAATTTATAGATGAAGAAACACAAGCGTTGAGACAACTATGGGATGGACCGAACATCCCCGTCTTTATCTTTCCGTCTGATCGGAATAGTACGGAATTAAGAGAAACATTCAATGGAAAAGCCGGTCTATCCTTTCATGATAAGCTATTTTTATTTATTTCCGGGGATAATTCAAAAACTGAAATTAAAGCGCTGCTGACGCATGAATACCATCATGTTTGCCGGCTCGCCAAATATGATAGGAAAGTAGAGGACTACAACTTATTGGATTCAATTATCCTAGAAGGACTAGCGGAACATGCGGTCATGGAACGATTCGGGAAAAAGTATTGTGCAGATTGGACGGAATATTATTCAGACGAAGAGTTAGAGAAAATCTGGAAAAATTTTATCCTTCCTTCTATCCATCTTCCAAAGGCATACCGTAAGCATGATGCTATTTTATATGGTCAACATCGTTACCCAAAAATGGCTGGTTATTGTGTCGGTTATTATTTAGTTAAAAAATATATGGAAAAGAATAATTCCTCATCAAAAGAATTACTAAGCATTCCTTCTTTAGCCATCGCACAAATAAACCAGACGGATTAATCCGTCTGGTTCCCTTTGAAATGCATTACTACTCGAGTCGAGAACAAGATTACCTACTCCATTCTTAGAAAGGTTTCTCTTGTGCTAATTTAGAGAGCGAATTATTACCACTTCTTGAGGAGGCAGATGACTTTATAGTCAACGTTAGTACCCCTATTTATTTATAAACAAAAAACGCTCCATCCTCCCATATAGATAAAGGACAAGCGTTTCATCAAGAGCTTCCAACAGGATTTGAACCTGCGACCTCTTCCTTACCATGGAAGCGCTCTACCTACTGAGCTATGGAAGCAAGTTTTAAATATAGACATAAAAATGGCTCCACAGGTAGGATTCGAACCTACGACCGATCGGTTAACAGCCGATTGCTCTACCACTGAGCTACTGTGGAATAATATTATGTAAATTGGTATCTGCCTGGCAACGTCCTACTCTCGCAGAGACAAAGTCTCAACTACCATCGGCGCTGGAAAGCTTAACTGCTGTGTTCGGTATGGGAACAGGTGTGACCTCTCCGCCCTCATTACCAGGCCTGCAAGATACAGATCGTTCGATGTTCTTCACAGGACGTGAACGATTTTAACCGAACTTCCTTAATACATTATAACAAAT
>NZ_JBBKBV010000026.1:0-52159 GCF_037892815.1 Oceanobacillus sp. HCA-5259
TCCTATCTTATGAAAGATTATAGAGGGAATAGTCTGTAAGAACAAGCACGGATTATAATACCTTGATCGAACGACTCTCCGCTATTAACTGGCTGATTTCTGCTAAATTACCTTCATGAAGAAGCTGAACGACCTTACTGCCAACGATCACCCCGTCACCATGCTCACTGAGCGCCCTCGCTTGCTCTCCTGTAGATACACCGAAGCCCGCGAGTACTGGAGTATCTGTATATGTCTTTAATTCTTGTAAAAATGTTGATACATATGCATCATGCTCTGCCCTTGCGCCAGTTGTACCGGTAACAGCAACCGCATAAAGAAAACCTTCTGTACGCTTGGCAAGTTCCTGTAAGCGTTGTTGCGGACTCGTCATCGCAGCAAGCCTTACATAGGCGATGTCCCTCCTACTTAAAGCTTCCGCAATGAGGCGCTCCTCCTCCATCGGCAAATCGGGAATAATCACTCCATCAACCCCAGCTTTTGCACTCTTTTTGGCAAACGTTTCAACACCAAATGCGATAATTGGATTGATATACGTCATGATGACGACAGGTATCGTCCGTTCTAATTTTGTCACCTCTAATATATCTAGAACGTTGGCAAGTGTTGTCCCGTTAGCTAAAGCTCGGCTGCCAGCCGCTTGGATTGTCGGACCATCTGCTACAGGGTCAGAAAATGGAATACCAAGTTCTATAACAGCTGCATCGTTTTCCTCGAAAAATTTTATTCTGTCTGGCAAAATATCCAAACCACCATCACCAGCCATAATGAATGGTGAGAAAATTTTTTCTCCTGCAGAAAGTCTTTCTTGCAATGCCTTTTCTAATCTTACTTTTCCCATTTATTTCTCCTCCTTCACTTCAATAAATCCTTATTGTCTAAGGTCCTTATCTCCCCGGCCCGAAAGGCAGACAACAATTATTTGATCTTTAGACATTTTTCCGGCAACCTGCATTGCATGAGCTACTGCGTGCGAACTTTCTAAAGCCGGTATGATCCCTTCTTTCCGCGATAAAAGTTCGAAAGCCTCCAGTGCCTCATTATCCGTTACAGTCGTATAATTTACCCGGTCGATACTCTGTAAATAGCTATGTTCCGGTCCGACGCCCGGATAATCTAGTCCTGCCGAAATTGAAAAAGCTTCTTCTATTTGTCCGTTTTCATCCTGTAAAAGATGAGTCAATGTCCCGTGTAATACCCCGACTTTCCCCTTTGTTAAAGTTGCTGCGTGTTTATTCGTTTCTAGGCCACTTCCACCAGCTTCGACCCCGATTAAAGAGACATCTTCCTCCTCAACAAAGGGATAAAACATTCCCATCGCATTACTGCCACCACCGACACAGGCAATAATCTTTTCCGGCAGCTTTCCATCTTGTTCTAAGATTTGCCTTTTCGTTTCCTCACCGATCACCGCTTGAAAATCCCTGACAAGCAGCGGAAATGGATGCGGACCAACGACAGAACCGATAATATAATGGGTATCTTCCACATGGTTCACCCAGTAACGAAGTGCTTCATTCACGGCATCTTTCAGTGTCCCGCTTCCGCCTTCAACACTTCTAACCTCGGCACCAAGCAGCTCCATCCGCTGTACATTCAGTGCTTGGCGGCGAATATCCTCTTCCCCCATAAAGACGATGCAATCAAGACCAAGCAGCGCACAAACTGTTGCAGTTGCTACCCCGTGCTGACCAGCACCGGTTTCTGCCACCACTTTCCTTTTTCCCATCCTAACCGTAAGCAGAGCCTGCCCAATCGTGTTGTTGATCTTATGTGCGCCTGTATGGTTAAGGTCTTCTCGTTTCAAATATATTTTCGCCCCACCTGCTTTATCTGTAAGCCGCTCCGCGAAATATAATGGGGTCTCTCTTCCGACATATTGCTTTAAATAGTAGTTCAATTCCCCAAGGAAGCTCTTATCTTGCTTTGCCGCTTCATACGCTTTTTCAAGTTCAAGAACTGCCGGCATTAATAATTCCGGGACGAACCTCCCGCCAAAATTGCCATACTTTCCACTTTGATCTGGTACGGTATATACACTCATTTTTTATAAGCCTCCCTTTGTTTTGCCTGCTCGATAAATGCTTTCATTTTTTCTGGATCCTTCTTTCCTGCCGTCTCGACACCGCTTGAGACGTCAACTGCGAATGGATTCACTGCTTCCACTGCTTCCCGCACGTTTTCTGGATGAAGACCTCCTGCAAGCAGCAACCTTTCCCGGTCGATGCCTGATTCTTGCAGCAAGCTCCAGTCAAACGTCTTGCCACTCCCGCCACGATTGATGCTCGGTGTATCAATTAGAAAATAATCACATGGATACGTGTGGACATTTTCTAACCTTTCTTTTTCAGCGGGGAATGCTTTAATAACCTTTGCAGAAAGAGATTTTGCCACATGTGGCGGTTCTTCCCCGTGCAGTTGAAGGAAATCAAGCCCAACTTGGCTGGCAATTTGCTCCATCACAGCCGGTTCTTCATTAACAAAGACACCGACTGTTTGGACAGATGCCGGAAGTCGGCTTGCAATCGCTGCTGCCGCAACCGGCGAAATTTCCCGCTTACTTTCCGTAAAAACAAATCCGATTAAATCGGCTCCCGCTTCAGCTGCCGCTTGTGCTGCTTCCTCCGTTGTGATACCGCAAATTTTAACGAACATGCAGCCTCTTCCCCTCTTTCAGTGGAACTTGTAGATTCGTAAATATTCTTTGTAAATCTTCCGCAAGCATAAGTGTTTCTCCGACTAAAATTGCTTCTGCCCCAACGTCTCTCACCCGCTGCACATCTTCTCTTTCCCGCATGCCGCTTTCGCTAATAAGCAATGTGTCACGGTCCGTAACAAGGGATGCAAGTTTTTCCGTTATTGCTACATCGACTTCAAAAGTTTTCAAATTTCGGTTGTTTATTCCGATTATTTCAGGTTCAAGTTTTACTGCCCGTTTCATTTCTTCCTCGTCATGCACTTCTACGAGTACTTCCAATTCAAGAGATGTTGCATAATCGTATAATTTCTTTAAATCCTCATCTGAGAGAGCTGCAACAATTAATAGAATGATTGTTGCTCCGGCAGCTCTTGCGTGATCGATCTGCAACGTATCGATAATAAAATCCTTACATAAGACCGGAACGTCGACTGCTTCACGAACTGCCCGCAAGTCTTCTAATGAGCCATTAAAGAATTTCTCATCGGTCAATACCGAGATGGCTGCCGCACCATTTTTCTCATATGTTTTCGCTTGCTCGATTGGATCCACTTCAAGGTCAATCGCTCCTTTGGAAGGGGAAGCGCGCTTAATTTCAGCGATAATATTCATATTTTCTGAAGCAGCAGCCCGCCCTTTAAAGGAGGGATTTGCTTTACCTACCGGCTCCATTAATTTCTTGTGAATCAGTTCTGTCAGTTCAATTCTTTTTTGTTTTAAAATGTTATCTAAAATAGTCATTCAATACACCTCACACAGGAATTTTTTCACTAAAGCTAACTAATCGTTCCAGTCGTTCTAATGCTGCTCCAGATAAAATGCTCTCTCGGGCTAATTCAATCCCGGCTTGGATTGAATCCGTTTTTCTACTTGTGTAAATGCCAATCCCTGCATTGAGAAGCACCGTGTCGAAGTAAGCACCAGGCTCACCCTTTAGAACGGACAAAAGAATTTCTGCATTACGCTTGGAGTCGCCTCCACGAATCGCTTCATTTGGATAGATTGGTAAATTGACCTCTTCTGGGTGTAAATTCATCGGTGTTAGTTTACCATCTTCTATAACTATCAATTTGTTCAAACCGGCTAAGCTAGCCTCATCAAGTGAACCTGCCCCGGTCACGACCACTGCCCTGCGCCGTCCTAGCTTATTCAATGATTCTGCGACCTTCTCAAGCAAATCTTTCCGGTAAACTCCGACTAGCTGGGTCTCAAGCTGAATTGGATTTGTCAGTGGGCCGATGACATTGAAAATCGTCGGTACGCCAAGATGCTGACGAACAACGGAAAAAGGCTTCAGCACTTCATGGACATGAGGAGCAAATAAAAATGCAATATTGTTCTCCGCAAGCATTTCCTCAATATGTTCCTTTGAAAAGGAAAGTGAGACGCCTAAGTGCTCGAGTACATCTGCACTACCCGTTTTACTGGAAATACTCCGGTTGCCGTGCTTCGCAATTTTAATCCCCGCCCCTGCCATGACAAAGGCCGCGGTTGTACTGATATTGAAACTATTTGACCGGTCCCCGCCAGTACCGCAATTATCGATGACATTTAATGTGTTTTCCGTCTGGAAGGATGACTTTTCCCGGATTACCTCCGCAAGACCAGTAATTTCATCGGCCGTTTCGCCTTTTGCTTGGAGTGCAATAAGGAATGCGGCAATTTCCGATTCGGTCACTTCACTCGTAAAGCAATGGCTTGCAGCTGCTTTCATTTCTTCCCGGCTTAAATTTTCCTTGTTGATCAACTTTTGAAGATATGTCTTCATTTGTTCGTTCTCCTTTCTTTACGACTTTTTGTTAACTGAACGTGTATGCGGCTTCTACTAAGGATCGCGCTTTATGCAATGTCTCTTCGTATTCTTTCTTCGCTACCGAGTCACGGACAATCCCTGCCCCAGCTTGGAGATATGCGTATTTTCCTTTGATAATCAGCGTGCGAATCGTAAGTGCGATGTTCAAATCCCGGTTGAAACTAATATAACCAACTCCCCCGCCATATGGGCCGCGCCTCTTTTCCTCCAGTTCATTCACAATCTCCATCGCGCGCTGTTTCGGCATTCCGGAAACAGTTCCTGCAGGTAACAAAGATATTAATGCATCGACGCTTGAAGAGTTTTCTCGTAACTCACCCTTTAACTCGGAAACAATATGCATCACATGCTGGTATTTTTCAATGATCATATCGGTTGTAAGTTCGATTGTCTGTTCCTTACAAACACTGGCAAGATCTTCGTTACTAAGTTCAACGAGCATGCGGTGTTCAGAAAGTTCCTTTTCGTCCCCAAGAAGTTCAGCCTCTAGCCTCGCATCTTCCGCTTGTGTCGCACCCCTTGGTCTTGTGCCAGCGATTGGATTCGTAACCACCTCATTACCAGTTACTTGCAGCAAACTTTCTGGTGACGCGCCTAGCAGAATATAATCCGCAAAATCAATGTAAAACATATATGGAGACGGATTAGACGCACATAAATTCTCATAAAAGGCAAATGGGAAATCTGGGTTCCCGCTAATATCTGCTTGCATCCGCTGTGATAGTACTACCTGTAACACTTCTTTCCGTTCGATATATTCCTTCGCCCGCAACAATTTTTCTGTAAAACTTGCTTCTGTTTCTTGAGACTTGAAATCTACATTGGGAAAAGCTGTATTGCTGTCTTTCATGTCGGCTTGAAGTAAATTTTTTAGTTTCTTGAGCTCTTCATCCAGGAATACGTTAGGGTCTTGGTCCGGATTGACTGCAATAAGATATAAGCAATCTTTCGTATGATCAATAGCGATAATATTTCTAAATAACATGAAATGAACGTCGGGCATTTGTAACTCATCCACACTTGGAAAAGCAATATCTTCCAAATTACAAATGAAATCATATCCGACATAGCCGACCGCCCCGCCGAAAAATGGGATTGGTAAATGTGTTTCCATGTCGGGTAGCTGCTTTTTCAAATAGTCGAGTGCATGTTCTTCGAGTTGTCTCGTCGTTTTCGTTTGAACATCTATTATCGTAGTTTTTCCTTGGTTGCCAATAACCTCTTCGTACGGATCAACTCCGAGATAAGTGAATTTTCCTTTTTGTTCATGGTAACTCGTACTCTCAAGCAAGAACTTTTTTCGGGATTTCAGGTTTTTGAAAATCTTTAAAGCTGACATTCCAGCTGCCGGTATTTTTTCATATTGATACGCTAAGATCATTTACCTTTCACTCCTTTTCTGTAAATAAAAAAGTCCTCTATAAACATAACTTGATGTTTATAGAGGACGTATGGGACCGCGGTGCCACCTCACTTGGAAAAGAATCTTCTTTTCATCTTTTTCGGATACGGAAAGCTTACATTTCACTCCTTCGATATCCTATCCGTGTAACGGCGGAAACCCGTGCTTTCCTACTCAAGCAACAATTGCTTTTTCAGAAACCCTCTCATAAGTCCATTCAACAGTCACGAGCGCGCTGGAATCTCACCATCACCAGCTCTCTGGAACGCTTGAAGCGACTGTTTACTACTCTTACTTTACGATTTTTTTATATTTATATTTTTTTGGCAAACAAAAAGATCCCTCATCCGAAAAAGGACGAGGGACCGTGGTACCACCTTTATTAGCTGTAAAAGCTCACTCAACATGTCGGGCAATTATTGCCTAACACCTGTCTCAGATAACGATGAGACGTATTCGCCAAAGCCTACTCCAGTTGTCGTTTCGGTTTGGAAGCTCCGAAGTCCATTCATTTATCCCCTCCACACTGGTTCACACCAACCACCAGCTCTCTTAAGTGTCTGAATAAATTACTACTCTTCATCAACGCAGATTAATTAAGTTATTAGAAATAAGATTAAGATAATTCCAAGAAGATGTCAAGGGGTTTTTGAAACTTTTTTAATCCTTCTTACTTTCATTCACCGTAAGTATCTTGCACGGTCATTATATTGGTGCCCTGATTACCGTTCGGTTGCCCGGCAGACGCATACTTTCCCAATTAAGTGAGAAAATCATGCGAATGGGAAAATAGGAATCGTTTATTTTCTTATTAGAGCGAGGTATGCGCCCTAATAGGAAAATAATTCCCTATTGCTTTCCCATTTAAGTAAGATGAACATGCGGATGGGAGAATAAACCTTAGTTATTTTCCCATTTAAGTAAGATGAACATGCGAATGGGAAAATAAAACCAAGTTGTTTTCCCATTTAAGTAAGATGAACATGCGAATGGGAAAATAAAGCAGAGTTATTTTCCTATTAAAGTAAGATGAAATGCGAATGGGAGAATAAAACCAAGTTGTTTTCCCATTTAAGTAAGATGAACATGCTAATGGGAGAATAAAGCACAGTTATTTTCCTATTAAAGTAAGATGAACATGCGAATAGGAAAATAAACCCCAGTTGTTTTCCTATTAGCCCCTTGTTTAGAGGAGGGCATATTACAGACCGTTAATACATGATAAAATATTCCCTGTTTTCTTTTCCATATTTTTGTAAGTTTACATCACACTAGCTTGATATCTTTTATGATAAAATAAAGAAGATACTTTGCAAGTATGTGAGGCAGCAATTTGGCTAGAATGATTGCTATGAACTGGGACATGTGCACTGACCCTAGTCTCAATAGATGGGAGTGGGAGTTTGACTTTTTTACGGAGATTTATTGTTTTGTTACTTATTGTCGGGTTGTTTTGGCATTTTTATGGGGATAGTTTTAAAGAATCAGGAGTAGGCGGAGTTTTTGAAAATATTCAATCAGATATTTATCGAATCGGCGAGCATCCAGTTGTTAGCAATACGATCGATTGGATTGGACAGGAGATTCGGTTACTTTCTGATAAAGTTTCTGAAACCTTTCAAGATCAAGATTCACCAATTCAACTAGAGGAACCCGAGTTATCAGCTCCTTCCGATCACTTATTTTCTATTCATAACATTGAACTTGGTGATTTGCGGGCGGATGTTGAAGCACAGATTGGTGAACCTGAAAGAGCGACAAGGAATGAATATGGTGTGGACTGGGTCACGTATCATCAGAATTACCAACATTTCATGATGATTTCTTATGATGACGACAACCGAGTCAATGGTTTATATACGAATCAAGATTTGCTTACTTCCAGTAATGGAATTACATTTGAAAGCACGCGGGAAGAAGTGCTTTCCGTATTGCCTAAGCCACTGCAAACGCTCCGAAAAGGTTTAGTGAATTACGAAATTCAGGATAACGGGGAGTTTCATACTTTCGAAATTGACCAAAGTTACACGACAATATTTTATGATGTTCATCAGAATAATACAGTGACCGCTATTCTGATTATTGATAAGCAATTGGAAAAACAGAAGAAAAACTATTTTGGAATGCCGAGCGAAGAATTAAGAGAGGGATTCGAATATCAGTTATTTGATCTCACCAATGCGGCACGGGTAAAACACGGGCTTTCTGTTCTCGATTGGGAAGAATCCGCTTTAGAAACGGTCCGCGCCCATAGTCAGGATATGGCAGAAAATAATTATTTCAGCCACACAAATCTGGAAGGCAAGTCCCCATTTGACCGCTTAACAGAAGATGCTGTTGCCTACCAAAGGGCTGGGGAAAATCTCGCTGCTGGTCAACAAAGCAGTATTTTTGCCCATGAAGGTTTAATGAATTCACCTGGTCACCGTGAAAACAAGTTGCATAATAGCTACCGAACCCTCGTTGTCGGGGTAGCTTTCAACAAAGACTCTCTTCCTTTTTATACGGAAAATTATATAGCTAACTAAGTAGGACGTTCATGTTACTTACGTGACGTCCTTTCTTTATATAGACGCGACTCATTCTAGTTAAAGCCAAGAAATTATGATAGGATAAAAATAAAAACAAATGAATTTTCGCTATTTTTATTAACAGATAGCAAATTATGTTCCAAGCGATTGAAAGGAGCTCTGCTTATGAAACACCCAGCGATCCAAATAATTTTCCGCATCCTATTTCTAGCTTTTATTTCCGCAATTGGCTTATTTTTACTATATCATTTTCTTAGACTTACATATCCTTTTCTAATCGCCGCTTTACTTGCCTTTTTAATCAATCCGATTGTTAATACTGTTGAAAGATATTTACGTTTTCCAAGACCACTTGCCGTATTAACCGGAATCCTTTTCCTTATTGGAATTATCGGAAGCATTGTGACGATCCTTATCAAAAAGACCATTGACGGATTTTTATACCTGTCGGATTATATCCCGAATCAAATTGAAGTAGTTTCCATAAATATCCAGTTATATTTCAATGATGTCATTTTACCATTATGGGATCAAGGCATTGGCTTTATAGACAACCTCGATTCTTCGCAGCGCCAAGCCTTGCAGGAAGGGATTCAAATTATCGGTAGCAATGTCGCCGCCTTACTCGGCAGAATTGGTCAGGGTATTGCTAACGGTCTTTCCACCTTTATCGGTGCCCTTCCCATTACATTTACAGTTATTATTTTTTCTATTCTTGCAATTTATTTCATCAGCAAAGATTCTAAGAAATATGCCACCCTTTATAAAAATAAGTTGCCGCTCATTTTCCAAAAAAAGACCTGGAATGTCTTACGTGATTTAAAGCGAAAAACATTCGGCTTTTTAAAATCCCAAATCATCTTAATGATTCTTACTGCTTTAGTCAGTTTCATCGGTTTATTGATATTGCAGGTGGAGCAGTCACTTACTATCGCTGTAATTCTTGGTTTCATCGATCTATTGCCATATTTCGGACCAGGGCTCATCTTGATTCCTTGGAGTATATATAGTTTTTTTACCGGGGATTTGTTTATGGGGATCGGCCTTCTCATTCTATATGGCTCCACCGTAACCGTCAGACAAATTGCCGAACCAAAAGTACTATCATCCAGTATGAAGTTAAATCCGCTCGCCATTCTCGTATCTTTGTTTGCAGGCCTGCAACTATTTGGTTTAATTGGCCTTATTATTGGACCAATCAGCCTTGTTCTAATTATTTCTTTGTATGATGCGAAAGTTTTTGATGGCTTGTGGGAATTTATCACGCATTAACGGTCTGTAATACCCCCTCTTCTAAACTTGAGGGATGCCCAACATGTGGAGCTGGGGGGATATACAGTCCGTAAATACCTGATTCTGTTCAACTAACTTTCAGTGGGGGGAAGGAATTCCCCACTGAATGAAGTTTCACTTTATCACGCATTAACGGTCTGTAATATCCCCTCTTCTAAACTTGAGGGATGCCCAACATGTGGAGCTGGGGGGATATATAGTCCGTAAATACCTGATTCTGTTCAACTAACTTTCAGTGGGGGGAAGGAATTCTCCACTGAATGAAGTTTTACTTTATTAAAGGAGAACCCACTTCTTCCTGAATAAAAAGACCCGCTTTTGTTGTTATTTCCCGGGAAATATCGACAAGCGGGTTGTTTGTGTACACAATCACATAGTTCATAAATTACTTAAGTAATGCTGGTTTCCTCATCTACAATGCCTTTACAAGCCCTCCGTCAACAACGAGACTCTGACCAGTGACATAGGAGTTAGCGCCCGACGCAAGGAAAACGACCATGTTCGCAAATTCTTCGGGTTCTCCGTATCTCCCAATCGGGATCGACCGTTCGACTTCATTCCGGAGTTGTTCATAGCTGATTTCTTTATGATCCGCTCGTATTTCATCCAATTCCTGCACTCGGTCTGTTGCAATCCGGCCCGGACCAATGGTATTAACAAGAATATTGTCTCCTGCCAGTTCTTGAGAAAGACTTTTCGATAGGCCGACAATTCCGGCACGAAATGTATTGGATAAAATTAGATTATCCAATGTCTGTTTAATAGATGAGGATGCAATATTAACAATTCTCCCTGCTCCTGACTCCCGCATGGAAGGCAATACTTCCCGCGTAAGACGGATAAAGCTTAATAGATTCAACTCAAAAGCAGCTTGCCAGTCGCTGTCTGAAAACTTATCAAAAGTTCCAGCAGGTGGGCCGCCAGCATTATTGATCAGTACATCTACCTTCCCGTTCCATTCTATAGCTGTTCCCACTAACTGTTTAATTTGCGATTCATCCGTTATATCACATGTTTTATAGCGGACATTTTCATTACCTGTTTTCTTCCTGATTTCAGCTGCGGTAAGTTTCAATTCCTCTTCCCTCCTGCTGGAAATCAGAACATGCGCCCCTTCTTCAGCAAATTTTAATGCAATTGCTTTACCCAATCCTTTACTGCTCGCAGCTACAATGACGGACTGCCCTTTTAATTTTAAATCCATTATTTCTCCCCCTTTAAAACACTCGTTAACATATTACTCACATTTTTTAGAAACTTACTTTCATACTAGCATAACATCATACAAATCGGGGGAATTTATTGTTTTTCCCGTTTATCCATTTTCTCTTTCTCCTATCATAATCCAGCCCCTTCGGATAGAAAATAGGATAATGAGAATGGACAATCCGACCGTTATCGTGACGAATAACCACGGACGGCCATGAAGAATGAACATTGGCGAGAAGGTAATGAGCATAATTTCAACCGGCGCGATTGGTATATAGGCCAAGCCATATTCATCAAGCGTCTTACTCTCCATTCTTGGATCAACTATCCGCAGTAAAGCAATCGCCATTGCCACTGCACCAGTAATCCAGCCCCAAGTAAAGATACCTTTTTCAAACCAATTCTCTTGGAAATAATTCTTAGAAACGACTTTATAGAAAAAGTAAGAGAAGAGGATACCGAATATAATCAGGATTGAAAATGGTACAATGTTCTCCGCTACGACTGTTAAGTTAATCGATGCGATTCCGAAAGCTACCAAGATATCTGTCGCACTTCCGCTCACTTTTGATACAACATTTTTATCAATATAATGATCCACTTCTGCTTTTTGAATCATAATATTTAAAAATAAACCGACTAAAAACGCCAAAGAAAACGCTGGAATCGTAAGTTGCGGAAATAGCCGCTCACCAAATTGACTTAAAAAATAACCCCCGGTTGCTACAAGCAGCACGAGCGCCAAGTGAAATACAAGGGGATCGATGGAAATACTCGAAACTGTATCATTCCCCATCGAAGTTCTTTTCTCTTTTGGCAATAGACCGGTCCGGTATTCTGTAGGCAGTTCTTCAAACCGGCTGATATAGTTCGCTTCACCTTTATTTGCCGCAGAACGGATTAAAAGCAACCCTACTCCAATAGCGACAATTGCACCAATTGTTGCGGAAGTCATCGCAAGGGAAGTCGCTTCTTTCCAGCCCTGCTGTTGAAAAGCATCGCCAAGTGCTGCAGCAGTACCATGTCCCCCGACAAAGCCGGCAGCTAATAATAAACCAAATCCATCATGGACATGGAATGTAGGTACAAGAAAAATTAGTGCAAACATTAAACCTAGTCCCCACATCAATAACATGATGATTTGTGAATATGACCAAAAACCACCAACCTTGTCCATGACTTTCCGCCAATCGAACTTCTCTGATGATAATGGTATGGAAGCGAAAACAATAGCAATTAAAACACTCGGATATGTTCCGATAAAATCAGAAAACGGGATGATTTGAAAACCATTCGGTCCCAGTATCAAGCCCAAAATTCCGGCGATAATGCTTGCCGGCATAAAAGAACGTTGCAGAAATATTACCCTTGCACGTAAAACCATTCCTACTAACAATAACAACGATAATAGTCCTAAATCCGTCAGAACATCCCATAGAGTAAACTCCATATATGTAACTCCTTTCTCTTGGTGTAGGATAATATAGGTTAAAAAGAAGCACACATTTTAATGTGTATCAAATTATAAAAAAACATTCCGCCTGAGGAAAAACACCGCTCGAATATTATAACATACCTTTTTTATTCATGTCTTTCGTGACGCGATTTCGGCAATAGTCGTCAAAGCTAAAGCGTGAAAAAACTTCTCGTGTTTTCATAAATTTGCTGATAAACCGCTGTTCTATCGATTTGTTTTAAGTGTGCAATCACCTTTACCGACTCATGCATCATTTTGGGATGAGTGCGTTTATTTTCGAAAGGACCGGAAAATTGCCAAGGACCGTCCGTTTCCACCATTAATTGTTCAAGTGGATATTGTTTGGCTATTCGCTGAATCTTAGGCTTATATATGATATCCGGCGTTACAGAAATAAAGTAGCCATTCGTAAGCATCCGTTGCATTGTTTTATCATCTCCTTAAACCAATGAAAATGCGCCTTATCGATCGAATGTTTCTCAAGTAAAGAGCAAACAACTGGTGCATCTTCATAAACGGCATGGAGAATAATTGGTTTCTTTGTTCGCTTGGCAAGCATGATGAAATGCTCGAGCAGGTTGATATATTCTTCAAGTTTAAGATCTGTCTCCTGTCTTAAATAATAAGGTAGCCCTACTTCTCCAATTGCAACCATGTCTTGTTCCTGTGTTAAGATAAATTCCGTCAACTGGACTATTTCTTTTTCTGAAGGCAAAGTTTGTTCCGGATGATATCCAAAGGCCGGTTGGATAGTGCAATATGTTTTGGATAAAGCGAGATTTGATTTTGCGGACTTGAGATTTTGTGAAACGGTAATAAGGCCTTCTATCTGATGCTTGTCCAATGACTCGATTATTTGCTTTTGTTCTTCAGTGGTGTAAAAATCAAGATGGATATGAGCATCGATCAGTTTGGTTTCCATAGTACTAGCAATCCCTTCTAAAAATAATTCACAAAAAGAAGTGAAAACAATGGTCTGTTTTCACTTCTGTATTCTATCTATACTTTACTGCCACGTTTTTTAACGTCGTGTAGTTATCCAGTGCTGCCCAACCTTTTTCTCTGCCGAACCCGCTCTTTTTGTAGCCGCCAAATGGCATTTGAACACCACCACCAGCACCGTAATTGTTGATAAACACCTGACCGGAATCAATTCTGCTTGCTAAGTAATGAGCGCGGTTAATATCTTTCGTCCAAACGCCGGCAACTAACCCATAATCCGTACTGTTTGCAAGTTCTAACGCTTCTTCCGTGTCCTTGAACGTAAACACGGTAAGCACCGGACCAAATACCTCCTCTTGGGCAATTCTACTGCGTGGACTTACTCCATCGACAATCGTCGGCTCGATATAAAATCCATTTTCAAATCCTTCGACAGTCATTTGATTGCCACCAAAAAGAATTTCTCCCTCTTCCCGAGCAATATTGATCATCCCCATCACCCGGTCAAATTGCCTTTCATTTAAAATCGGACCAATATCTTTATCCTCGATACCTGCACCGATCGTTAGTTTACCGAACTGTTCAATCACCTTTTTCAAAAATTCATCTTTGAATGATTCCTCAACGAGCAACCGTGCCCCTGCAGAACAAGTCTGGCCTGCATTTTGTATAATCGAACGGACAACGCCGGCAACGGTCGATTCTACATCACAATCGGCAAACACGATATTCGGAGACTTCCCACCAAGCTCTAACGTGGCTGGCACGACATTCGCCATCGCCGCTTGTCCAACGGAAATTCCTGTAGCAACCGAACCAGTGAATGTTAGCTGATTAATAAGTGGGTGACCTGCTAAAGCAGCTCCTGCTTCATACCCGTAACCTGTTACATGGTTGAACACTCCAGCAGGTAAGTCTAACTCAGCAAAAAATTCACTGAGGCGCAGCGCGGTAAGCGGCGTATCCTCTGCGCTTTTTACAACAACCGTATTCCCTGTCGCAATTGCTGCCGCAACACTTCTAGAAATAATTTGCAGCGGATAATTCCATGGAATGATATGGGCCGTCACCCCAACCGGTTCGCGCACAACATAATCAAGCAATCCGTCTTGAATTGGAATCGTATCCCCCATTACTTTATCAGCTGCTCCACCATAAAAACGGAAGTAGCGGATCGCCGCATCCACATCAGCATACGCTTGGGAGAGCGGCTTTCCAACATCCGTTGTTTCAAGCTCCGCTAATTCATCCTTACTTTCCTGCATTTTATCGGCAATTGCAAATAAAAGATCTCCCCGGTCAAATGCCGAATACGAACGCCATTCCTCCGTGCGAAATGCAGCAGCTGCAGCTCGAACAGCCCGGTCCACGTCTTCCTTCGTACCTCGAGGAATCTCACCGATTTTCTCACTGCTTGACGGATTCAGCACATCAATTACCGCTTCGTTCGCACTTTTCGTCCATTCTCCATTGATATACATTTCATATGTTTTCACCAAGTGTCTCCCCTTTTTTGAAACTATATATTTCTCCCACCATCAACATGTAAAACAGCTCCGGTTATCATTTCTGCCGCATCAGACAATAAATATTTCACCGATTTAGCGATGTCTCCCGGTTGCAGTAATTTGCCAAGTGGTACACTGCTTTCAAAGACTTCCTTTTTGGTATCGTCAACACTGCTACCCACAGCAGTAAACTCACCAAGCATTGACGTGTCAGCTGGCCCCGGATGGAGCACATTCGCGTTCACTTGATATGGCGCAAGTTCTAAAGCTAATGCTTTTGTAAAGGACTCTACGGCGCCTTTCGAAGCAACATAAGCCTGCAGTCCAGGTCGTGGCCGTGTCGTCGAAACAGAACCGATATTGACAATTTTTCCGCTTCCCTGTTCCTTCATATAAGCAGCGGCTTCCCGGCACGTTAAAAAGATACTAGTCATATTCACATCGATTATTTTTCGGTATTCGGCAAGGCTGCAGTCTTCTATCGGTGTTGCATGTTGCGCAATCCCATGCACATTCGCAAGTCCATCGATAGAACCAAATTCACTCTTTGTCTGTGCAAAAATATGCTGTACAGCAGCTTCATTAAGCAAATCTGCTTTCATAGCTTTAAAACGGGGATTCTCCTCAAGTTCAGCTAAAGCTGCAATATTTAAATCGCACCCGACAACATTTGCACCTGCTTCGAGTAAATGTTCCACCGTAGCTCGCCCCATACCACCGCCAGCACCTGTTACAATGACTGTCTTATTTGTTATTGTCATAAAAGTCCTCCAATTCGTTCCAGTTTGTCACTAATTGCATCGCCAACATCTGCTGTTGTCGCATTTCCGCCAATATCTGGCGTCAGTACTTTTTTCTCAACCAACACTTCTTCAATCGCCTGTAAAACGAGATCATGGAGATCTTTCCTTCCAAGATATTCGAGCATTAGGGCAGCTGACCAAATTTGAGCGATTGGATTTGCGATCCCTTTTCCTGCAATATCAGGCGCAGAACCATGAACCGCTTCAAACATCGAAGGAAATTCACCCGACGGATTAATATTTCCAGATGGCGCAAGACCAAGACCACCGACAATTGCTGATCCAAGATCAGATAAAATATCCCCGAAAAGGTTCGAAGCTAATACGACATCAAAGGTTTCGGGACGTTGGACAAAGTAAGCAGCAAGTGCGTCGATATAATATCTTTCATAAGCGATATCTTTATTTTCCGCTGCCACTTCTTCCACAAGTCGATCCCAAAACGTCATCGTATGGAGCATGACGTTCGATTTCGTCGCATTCGTCACTTTTTCCCTGCCATTCGCACGTGCATAGTCATAAGCAAATCTAGCAATCTGTTCAACCCCCTGCCGCGTCATCACCATGTTCTGTAACGCCATTTCTCGGGTTTCCCCATGAAACATCGCTCCACCTGAGTCTGTATATTCTCCTTCACTATTTTCCCTGACAATAACGAAATCAATCGGCACCTCTTTTTTCAATGTGCTTTCCAGGCCCCGCAACAGTTTAATCGGGCGGAAATTAATAAACTGCTGGAAGTTTTTCCGTATTGGTAAAATTAATTCCCAAATCGACACTGGATCTGGCACTCGAGGATCCCCAATCGCACCGAATAAAATGGCATCAAATTCTTTTAACTGCTCAAGTCCATCTTCTGGCATCATTTTCCCGTGCTCTAAGTAATATTCACTATTCCAATTAAAATTCTTCGTTTTAAAACGGAAGCTAGAATCCATCTCAGCAATTCGTTCAAGGACTTTTACCGCTTCCCTTGTCACTTCTGGACCGATCCCATCTCCGGGTAATACCGCAATCTTGTATTCTCTCATCTCTTTCATCCTCTTTTTACAAAGTCTATTATTATAATTATTGCTTCTGCATGGATTGTATTTTAGTAACATGGATATCCGGCTTCCTTCCATCGTTCCATTTCCCATCGAGCGCTCTTTCAATCTGGGCACCGAGCTGAAGCAACAGACCGTCATTTCCTTGTTTGGCGAGTGCGTGCATTCCAAACGGTAAACCATTAGGAAGTTGTGCCACCGGAAGAGAGATTCCTGGGATACCGCAAATATTGGCAATCGACGTATAGGAAAAAATACTCCAGAGGTTATGGAACCAGTCGTAAACAGAAGGATTATCACTCATCGTCAAGTACTCTGTCGTTCCAACAAGCGGCGTCGGAAGTGCCATCGTCGGTGTCAGAATGATATCCCATTTTTCAAAGTATGAAGCTGTTGACCTGGATAGCTGGTTAAAAACCGCTTGCATTTTTGCCCGTTCACCATATGTTGCATGTCTTCCTTCCTCCCACACCCGGATACACATCGGTTCCACTAATCCAGCAGGTGGTGTTTCTAAATCTTTCTCTTCTAAAATTTCAGAAATCGTTTGGGAAAAATTCATGATATATGCCTCCGTCTGCGCCTTATATGCAGCATGGAAATCAATATCCGGGATCGTCCATTCGACGTCATGTCCTAATTCTTCGAGGAATTTTGCTGTTTTTTTCAGTTCGACAACAATTTCTGGTGTTGCTTGGTAATCCCCCCATTCATGCGACACCGCAATCCGCAATTTACCCGGATCCTTTTTAATTAGTTCCGTATAAGGCTCATCCGGGTGCCAAAACGGCATGAACTCACCAGGTGCCCCGCCTCGCGTATGATCGACAAAAGCTGCCATATCCCGAATTGTACGGGTCTGAGCTCCTTGGCTCGACACAACACTCATTAAATCGGAACCATTGGGAGCCAAGGAAAAAATTCCTCGGGATGGCTTGAGTCCGATATTTCCATTTACTCCTGCCGGAATTCGAATTGAGCCACCACCATCTGTCGCATGAGCAATTGGAACAATGCCAGCAGCGACGGAAGCAGCCGAGCCTGCTGAAGAACCGCAAGTCGTGTAATTAACATTCCATGGGTTCCTCGTCACATAGAGATCCGGGTTTTCCGCGGAACTGCATAGACCTAGTTCGGGAGTCGTCGTTCTTCCTATAATATTCAGACCTGCACCGCGAAACTTCGTCGTTAGAAAACTATCTTTCTCTGCTCGATTTCCTTGCATAAGTAAAGAACCCATCTCCTGAAGTCGACCTTTTATCGTCGGTCCCAAGTCTTTCATCAAAAATGGAACACCGGCAAACACACCATCCGGGTTCATTCCGTCTTGCAGTGGATCTTCCACAACATCGTCAAATACTTCAATAACTGCACTAATTTCAGGATTCAATGCCTCAATCCCTTTTGCTGCTTGACGCGCGGCTTCCTGCGGGGTCACTTCTTTTTCCCGAATCAACTCGGCTAAACCTGTCGCATCAAGCTCTGCCCATTCTTCCCAACTCAGCAATTCTTTCACAAACTTCACTCCCCTTTTCTTTATCTCTATGTTGCAAATCCCATCTATTCCGGGGATCCAATCTATTCATAAGAGGCATGCCTGATTTTAAAAACAGGCATGTCCTACCTATGCTCCTTTGTTAATATTTTTTGTTGGAAACTCGTACGCTTCTTCTTTAAAGATCAAACTGAAGACAACAAACACAATCAAGGATAGGAAAACCGGCACGGTAACTGTATGGACGCCAAACAAGTCGCCATATGCCTGGTTATAATAATGAATAGCAATATAAGAACCGATCCCTGTAATCATCGATGCGATGGCACCAGTCTTGTTCGCATATTTCCAGTAAAGCCCCATAATGAGCGGCCACATGAAAGCTGATTCTAAACCACCAAAAGCAAATAAGTTCAGGTAAATAAGTAATTCTGGCGGACTGATTGCAAGAATGAAAGCGACAATCCCAATTACTCCAGTAACTCCCATACTCACATTTTTAATTTGTCGATCTGTTGCTTTCGGTTTTATATAGTTAATATACACGTCTTTTACAACGGATGAACTAACGAGTAATAGAAGCGAATCCACTGTTGACATGATTGCTGCAAGCGGTGCAGACAGGATGACTCCGGCGAGCCATGGAGGCAACACTTCTAAAGCAACGAGCGGAATTACCTGGTCCGCTACTTCAACTCCAGGCAATACTGGACGGGAAAATACCCCAATCAGATGCATGCCAAGCATAATCGTCCCAGTGACAATTGTTCCAATGATGATCGCACGGTGCATCGCTGTCGAATTCCGATAGGACATCGCACGAACTGCGATTTGCGGAAGTGCTACAACCCCTACTCCGACAAGGATCCAATAAGACGAAACGTAAGCAGCCGTCAAGGAACCGTCATGACCGAACGGGGTAATTAAATTCGGATTAATTGCGACCAAATCAGCGAATATATTCGATAGCCCACCGCCCGCAATAATAACCGCTGCAAGGAGAACCAATGTACCAACGACCATAATAACCCCCTGGACCGCATCCGTTACTACAACGGCTCGGAACCCACCAACCGTAACATAAACGAGTACCGAAATCGTAAAAATAAATAAAGAGCCAATATAACTAATTCCAGTTAATGATTGGATTAAATAAGCTCCTCCAACCCACTGTGCCGCCATCGCAGCGAACATGAAAACAATAATACTAAATGCAGAGAGCAGCACAACCGTCTTGCTCTTATATCTTTCTTTTAAAAAGTCAATTAACGTAACCGCATTATACCGTCTTGCAACGATTGCGAACTTTTTCCCAAGAATAAGCAACACGAAATATCCGGTCGCAAGCTGCGTCATTGCAAGCAGTACCCAACCAAAACCAATCGTATAGGCAGCACCTGGGCCGCCAAGGAAACTTGACGCACTTCCATATGTAGCAACCATCGTCATCGCGAGCAGTAAGCCACCGAATTCTCTGCTGCCTAGAAAATAATCACTCAAGAACCCATCCGCTTCCGATAATCTTCTACTAGACCACATACCGATAATAAAAATTACAACAAGAAAAATTAATAAAGGGGTAACTACCGCCCAGTTCATCCTTTCATCACCTCATCTTCCTTTGTATCTTCATCGTCATCCTCTAGTGAAATGTCTTTCAAGAAAAATTTAACAACTAAAATGACAACAACAAACATCACTAGTGTTCCAAATATTAAACTGTAAAAAATCCACGCAGGAAATCCCATAACATATGTATATTCCTCAGGTGGCTTCGAACCAAGTCCATAGGCAAAACCATACCACCAGATAAAGTTGAATATAGCAAGCCCGCATCCTATAAGCGCCTCCCTATTTGCAACAGAAAAGCGCCATTCTTGTTTTTTCTTTTTCCGTTCCATACCAACACTCCTCTCTATAAACTGAACTATTTTTGTCAAAAACGACAACTTTAAGTCTATTATACTTATAATAATAACTATTTCCAGTATACAAATTGTTCAGACTTAGCGCTTGACATTACAAATATTTTCCGAATAAAAAAGAAGCGAGACGTTTTGATTACTGTCCCACTTCTTATCATAAAGCAACTTCCCTTCAATGTGGGGAATGATGGCTTTTTTTATTTTTTTACCGCCTTTGAACCAGATTCGAGTTCGTTCGGGTGATTAAAGAGTTTTAATCACTCGAAGGAGATAGATTTGAAATTCGCTTGGGTGATTACAAGCCTTCTAATCAACTGGATGAGATAAATAACAACTCGTTCGGGTGATTACAGGCATTCTAATCAACCGGATGAGATAGATTACAACTCATTCAGGCGATTAAAGGTGCTCTAATCGACCGAATGAGCTTGAGTTGAACTCATCCGGGCGATTAGAAGGTTCTAATCGCCCATTAGACTTCCAGTTTGTTCAAGTAAATAGGGGGTTTTGTTTTACTCACCCTCTGTTGCATCTTTACCAAGATAAGCTTGCAAATTCCACAGCTGGAAGTCGAGATTGTTCTTATATTCGATCAGCATATCTTCCGTCACCGTGTCTCCTTCATTTCCTGCTAGTTCAATTCCTTTTACCGTATAATCACGAATCGCACGGTAATCATTTACGAGATCTTCCACCATTTTATCTGCATGAATTTCCCGTTGATAAACCTCTTCCTTGATGAACGCATGCTCAATAAATTCTTGGAGTGTCGAATAAGGTCTTTCACCAAGCTGGAGTAAACGTTCTGCAAACGAGTCAAAGTAGCCTGTTGTATCATTGTAAAGTTCTTCAAATTTAGCATGCAAAGTGAAGAAATGCGGTCCTTTCACATGCCAATGATATTGATGAAGTTTTACGTACAATACTCCGAGATTTGCTACGAGATGATTTAATATAATCACTGCCGATTCTTCAGGATGTCTGTGTGAATGTGCATGTTCAATTGCCATACTATCTCTCCTTTTTATTAATGTTCAGGCTCTATTAGGACCTATAAATACTGTTCCCTATTTCGAGACATTAAAACTTTTTTAGTATGTCTAACGCTTCACCACTTAATACTGCCGACTAATTCCATCTTTCCTTCCGACGAATAAAAGAACCTTTCTTAATGCCCGACCACACTCACAGAACAGTTGCGCATTTTTATTCCCATCTGGAGCATCAATCGTAGTTACGTATACAATCAAAAAACTGCCTGTCATACCTTTTTTGACAAAATCTAAGGCATGACAGGCACAATGATTACGCGATTGCTTCGATAATTTTTTTGCGATTATTGGATATGGTGGTAGGACTTGTACCATAAATCTGAGCCAGTTCTTTTTGTGATTGGTTCGCTTGTCCGAGTACTCTTTGCTGGAGGACATAGTCAAGGGCAGCCGCATAACTTTCAGGTTTTCTGAAAGTCGGATTTTCTTTTTCCGTAAATGTTTTCCAGATTTCAAGTCCCTGTGCTATATGTTCTTCATCAAATTCTTTTTTCAACATATGTTCTTCAAATATGTCAGCAACCTTACCATATAATGGATTATCCCAAAGCATTTCCTCGGATGATGCTTCGGTTGCCGGTTCAATTGCAGGGTCAGCTGGTGTGTTTTCCATCGTTAAAGCAGTTGCTAAAATCGCGGGATATTCTTTCGTAAACTCCTCATCATTCAAAGCTTTTATTCTATCAATAAATTCCTCATCCGCACCAAACAATTCAAACATCGCCAATAGGAATTCATGCTTCTGTACAAACGGAAGCAGCATCCCGATTACAAAATCCCCCTCCTCTACGCTGCTCATTTCATACGCTCTTACAGTCGTCTCTTCATTTATTCGGATATCCCGTATATGGAATTTTTCATCCGTTATAGAAACAACTTCATAAATGGATGGTGTGACATCCTGCCAAGCTGTAAATGCCCGATTCACTCTCGCGTCTTTCGTTTTATTCCGTTGGTCTTCATAATATATGTCAAAAACGGTCTGATCATGCTTAATTGGTTCATGAATCATTGCCCAGGCAGTCAAACCCAACTTGTATAAATTCATTCGTTCTTCGTCTTCAATCGGTGAATACTTCGGGTGTCGCGAAATCATGTCCCCAAGTTCCCCGCGGTAGTTCTGCATGGCAAAACGATACAGTCCCCGATGAAGCTCATCTAATTGATTATTAAATCGAGTAGGATCAACCTCCATTACACGGGCTGCACCGTGACATCTCTTATATTTTTTCCCGCTCCCACAAGGACACGGTTCGTTTCTTCCAATCTTCCTCATTCATTGTCACCTCTAGTAAAGCTATAAAGCTTAGTTATCTCTTAATTATGGGCAATTTTTATAAATAATTCAAGGTTACTCGTAATTAAGTTTAAAAATGCTATTATTTTTCTCAAAACAGGAAACACCAAGACACCTTGTGTGTCAAGGATAGGGTCACATTTTCATTGGAAAGGGCAGGGAGTTTAACTTGGCATAATCATTTAAATTGCGGCATTGAATTTAACTCGATACATGATAAGGCTATATACGTGTATTTTGCTATGAAGCGGATCGCTAGATTTACAACTATCTTGTGAAATTATGCATAGAATTGGTAATGATAAGTATGAAATCTGTTACTGTAATAGATCACAAAGTAGAAGAGAATCTAACGGTCACCATTGCTATGATTACAGATGGTAAATATTATCTGAAAGCAGAAAATTGAGATGTTGACCGGGAAGATTTTATTGCTTGGTTTTAACACAACAAAAAAAGATGCCCAGTCCAAGGCATCTTTTTTTGTTTCTTATTTTACTGTCCTACTAATTTTTCTACGCGTTTTACAACATTTTCTACAGTAAAGCCGTACTCTTCTATGATTCGTTCTCCATTGCCTGAGGCACCAAATGTGTCGATGGCAAGGATATCCCCCTTATCACCTACATAACGGTCCCAGCCAAGCGAAGAAGCCATTTCAATAGCTAGACGCTGTTTAACACCAGGAAGCAGCACACTGTCTTTATAAGCCTGTTCTTGAGCTTCAAAACGGTCCCAAGACGGCATGCTGACGACTCTAACATCAATCCCCTTCTCTTTCAAAGAGCCCTGCGCCTGAACTGCTAATTGCACTTCAGAGCCTGTTGCGAGAATTAGAGCATCCGGTGTTTTCTTTTCCGCTTCACTTACAACATAAGCCCCCATTCTTACACCGTCATATGCTTTTTCTTTCGTACCTTCCAATGTTGGAAGGTTTTGACGTGTAAGCACAAGTGCAGTCGGCTCATCCTTTGATTCCACAGCAAGACGCCAAGCAGCCTGGGTTTCATTCGCGTCAGCCGGGCGAATCACCGATAAGCCTGGCATTGCACGGAATGATGCTAACTGCTCAACAGGCTCATGCGTTGGGCCGTCTTCTCCTACAGCAATTGAATCATGTGTCCAAACATACGTAACAGGTGTTTTCATTAGGGACGATAAACGAACAGCGGGACGTAAATAATCACTGAAGACAAAGAAGGTTCCACCGAATACCTTCAAGCCGCCATGCAGTGCCATTCCATTAAGTGCTGCCGCCATCGCAAATTCACGGACACCGAACCAAATATTTCGTCCCGCGTAATTCGCTTTTGTGAAGTCACCCGCTTCATCAATCATCGTTTTATTCGAACTTGCAAGGTCTGCACTACCGCCGATAAAGTTCGGAACAGCTTGGGCAATCGCGTTCAAAACTTCTCCTGAGGAAGCACGCGTTGCAAGCGTTGAGCCGACTTCATAGGTTGGCAGGTTTTTATCCCAATCAACCGGAAGTTCATCATTGATTGCTAATTGTAACTGCCTGCCCTCTTCTGGATAAACAGTTTTATATTTTTCAATTAACGCGTCCCACTCTTTCTCAGCCTGCGTACCTTTACGGACTACTTTTTCGTTAAAATCTTCATACACATCTTCTGGGACGAAAAATTCCTCATGTTCCCAGTTATAATTTTCTTTTACGAGCTTCACTTCTTCTTTACCAAGTGGCGCACCGTGAGAATCGGAGGAACCGCCTTTATTCGGTGAACCGTAACCGATTACGGTCTTCACTTCAATTAATGTCGGCTGCTCTTTATTTTCCTTCGCCTCTGTCAATGCTTTACGAAGTTCACCTACATCATTACCGTCCTCCACACGAAGAACTTGCCAACCATAGGAGCGGAACCGCCCCTCGACACTTTCAGAGAATGACCTGTCCAGATCCCCATCGAGAGAAATATCATTCGAGTCATATAGAACGACTAATTTACCTAAACCGAGATGTCCTGCAAGGGAGGCTGCTTCATGTGAAATTCCTTCCATTAAATCGCCATCTCCAACAAGTGCAAATGTATGGTGATCAACTACAGGGAAATCTTCCTTATTATACGTAGCAGCTAAATGGGCTTCAGCCATCGCCATCCCTACTGCAGAGGCGATCCCTTGTCCTAGTGGACCTGTCGTCATTTCAACACCATCTGTGTCGCGTACCTCCGGGTGACCTGGTGTATTCGAACCCCACTGACGGAAGTTCTTCAAATCATCCATCGTCACATGATAGCCAGATAAATGCAGTAAACTATATAAAAGCATCGACCCATGCCCTGCAGAAAGAACAAATCGGTCCCGATTAAACCATTTTGAATGCTTTGGGTTATGCGTCATAAAATCTGTCCAGAGCGTATAGGCAAGCGGAGCCGCCCCCATTGGAAGCCCTGGGTGTCCAGAGTTCGCCTTTTCGATGGCATCAATAGCAAGTGTGCGGATGGTATTAATTGATAATTGTTCTACAGAAATAGTTGAAGTTGTCATACGTCATCATCCCTTTCAATTATAGCTAGTGCTTATTTTGGAATACTTTCCCAATCAGCTAAGAATTGCTCAATTCCGTTATCCGTTAATGGATGCTTCCATAATTTCGGTAATAGGGAACCGGGGATCGTCGCAATATCTGCTCCAGCAATTGCTGCTTTTTCCAAGTGATTAATCGTCCGGATACTTGCTGTAATGATCTTTGTATTGAAATGATAATTCTGAAGCGTTGTTTTCAGGTTCTGAATCAATTCCAGTCCATCTTCACCAATATCATCGATTCTACCGACAAATGGACTAACATACGTTGCACCCGCTTTTGCCGCCATCAGTCCTTGGGATACGGAAAAAATGAGCGTAACATTCGTCTTAATACCTTCCTTAGAAAGAATATTAACCGCTTCTAATCCAGCCTCCGTCATCGGGATTTTCACAACGACGTTTGATGCCCATGTTGCGATATCACGCGCTTCAGCCACCATCTCCTCCACAGTAAGTCCGATAACTTCAGCACTAACCGGGCCATCCACAAGCTCACAAATCTCTTTAATCGTTTCTTTAAAATCTCTATTCTCCTTTGCAATAATGGAAGGATTTGTTGTAACACCGTCCACTAATCCCAATCGATTAATTCGTTTGATCTCTTCAATATTTGCTGTGTCTAAATAGAAATCCATTAAAAAAACCTCCTCAGATTTTACTGTGCTAGACCGTTGCTTTCACTGGATAAACACTTTTCACATATCTCACTTGTTTTTCTCTGCCATTTACGAGAATAGAAGAAATGTGATGGTTGCCAGCGATTGTTTCAATACCGTCGATGATAATATTATCGGTGATTCCAGTAGCTGCAAACAGACAATCATCTGTGCGCACTAAATCATCCAGCGTTAAAACGCTTTCGAAATTGTTGATCCCCATTTCTATGCATCTAGCAATTTCTTCTTTATTGCGTGGTAGGAGTTTTGCTTGCATCTCTCCCCCCATACAACGCGCGGCAACTGCTCCCAGCACTCCTTCAGGGGCACCGCCAATTCCAAGGAACATGTCGACACCTAAACTTTCAATGCAAGTGGCAATGGCATAAATGACGTCACCATCATGAAACAAACGTACTTTAGCACCTGTTTCTCGAATTCGTTCAATATATTCCTCATGTCTCGGCCGGTCTTGTATCAGAACATTTAGCTCTGTTACTTCTTTTCCAAGCGCCTTTGCGATATTTTTAATATTTTCTTCGATTGGTGCATCTAAATTAATATGCCCTTTCGCCTTTGGTCCGACAGCCATCTTCTTCATATACATATCAGGAGCGTGGAGCAGTGTCCCTTTCTCAGCCGCTGCGATTACTGTAATCGCGTTTCCTTGTCCATTAACAGTTGGTGTTGTTCCTTCAATCGGATCTACTGCAATATCGACCTCGTGACTGCCACCTCTTCCAAGCTCTTCACCGATAAAGAGCATCGGGGCTTCGTCGATCTCGCCTTCACCAATTACAATCTTGCTGTGCATTTTCATTTTATTCAAGGTTTCCCGCATCGCATTGGTTGCAGCTCCGTCAGCCGCGATTTTGTCTCCACTACCAACCCACGGCAAAGCGGCGATTGCAGCTGATTCAGTTACTTTTAAAAAATCCAATAATAATGATTGCATGCTTATTCTCCTCGATTCGCATGTTTAGTTAACTGCACAATTACTTCCAGCTACCGCTTCTTTAAAATTTTCCCCTACGAACTCCGCTTCTTTTTCGATAATCTTATCTACTTTTTGTTTGGAACCTTTCGCCCACGCTACGTTCAAGTAAGCTTCAACAACTTTCTTTGCAACTTCTGGTCCAATAATTTGTGATCCCATTGTTAGAATTTGTGCGTTATTACTTAATTGTGCTCTTTCTGCTGAATAAACATCATGAGCAAGTCCCGCGCGGATTCCTGGATATTTATTTGCTGCAATACATACACCAATACCAGTTCCACAAACTAAAATACCTCTTTCCGCTTTTCCTTCACTGATTGTCTCTGCTACTTTAAAAGCTACGTCTGGATAATCTACTGCATCTTCGGAGTAGCAGCCGAAGTCGATTACCTCGTGCTCTGTATTTGCTAAAAACTCTTTAATTGTTTCTTTTAATTGAAATGCGTTGTGGTCACTGCCGATTGCGATTTTCATTTTTACATTCCTCCATATTCACACACTTACTTTCACTTACTTTCATTTTAATATACATCTTATCGTTTATCAAGTTATATATTTTTATTTTCATTTATTTACTTTCGCTTGGTTTCGTATTTAGTGTTTTTTCGATAAAAAAGAACCAGAAATAACACCTCTGGTTCTATTTTTTTATTTTTATAATAAAAGAAACAATAATATAAAAATGCTGTGATAACTCTTGCGCTGTCTTAAATAGCTTGTTCGGTTTTAGCTTGAACAAAGTTTAAAAAAGTAGCTAAGATCATATAGGCGGAAGTTGCGCCTGGGTCTTGGGCGCCGATAGAGCGATTTCCTAGACGGCTGGAGCGGCCTCTTTTAGAAACAAGCTCTTTCGTTGATTCCATACCAGCTTTTGCAACTGCGACAGCGTCCGTAAATGCAGGTAGAAATTCTCCAGATTCTGCAAACTTTGCTTCCAGTTCATTCGCAAATGGCTCAAGCGTATCCACCATTGTTTTATCTCCCACTTCCGCTTGACCACGCTCTTTAATACCTCTTGCAAAAGCAATCCAGAACTCCGCTAAGTCCCTATCTTCAATGACTGTTTTTCCTTTAACTGCTTTCGCACCTCTCATGAATCCTGTTGCATATAATGGACCTACAGAGGAACCAACAGCACTCAAGAATGTTTTTCCTACCGTAATGCTTACTTTTGCACAATCTTCTTCATCAACAAGCTCATTGTCAAGTTTCTCATTTACAGCTTGCCAACCGATAGACATTGTCACACCATGGTCTCCATCACCGATCTTACGGTCAAGTTCACAAAGGTAGTCTTTCTGTTCCTCCATCATACTAACAATCTCTTTATAATAAGCTTTTAATTCTTTAGCTGTTAATTGCATTTCGAAAACTCCTTTTCCTTATTTTTGAACAAACATTGGGCAATTTACTGGATGATCAATTGTTTTAATCAATTCATCGTCTAATTTCATTAATGTAATAGACGCTCCACCCATTTCAAGGGATGTAATGTAATCTCCAACATAAGAACGGTATATTTCAATACCTAATCCACTTAGCATTTGTTCAACTTTGCGAAACATTGTATATAGTTCCATTCTCGATGTAGAACCAAGACCATTTACTAAAACCGCAACTTTGTCACCACTATTAATTTCAATATCTGCTAAAATATCATTAACTAAGCGTTCAGTAACCTCGTCTGCCGATTGAAGTGGACCTTTTTCTACTCCGGGCTCTCCGTGGTGCCCTAATCCAATTTCCATTTCATCATCACCAATTTCAAAGCTTGGCTCTCCAGTTTGCGGTAACGAACAAGGAGTGAGACCGACACCCATGGAGCGAATATTTTCGTTTGCTTTTTTAGCAACGCGGACAACATCTTCCAAGTTATAGCCGAAGTCAGCAGCTGCCCCTGTCGCTTTAAAAATGAAAAACTCACCAGCAATTCCGCGCCGTTTCTCTTTCTCTTCTTTAGGGGCTGATGCGACGTCATCTGTCGCTAAAGCCATACCAACTTCAATGTCTTCTTCTAAGTCCGCCATTTCAGCAGCCATACCGAAGTTCATCACGTCACCTGCATAGTTTCCGTATAGATAAACAACTCCAGCGCCTTTATCAATTGCTTTCGTAACTTCTAAGATTGGATCTGGAGAAGGCGATGCAAAAATGTTACCAACCGCTACACCATCAGCCATTCCTTCACCAACATAACCTAAGAATCCAGGCTCATGTCCAGAACCACCACCGATTAGAACTCCAACTTTCCCTTCCCGTGTTTCCTTCGCAGTCACTAGTGCTCTATCATTTTCTGGTAACTGTTTGATCAAGTCGGGATGCGCTTTGACATATCCTTCCACCATTTCTTCAACAACATATCTAGAATCATTCATTAACTTTTTCATATTAATGCACTCCTTGCTTGTTATTTATTTACTCAATCAACTAACTATTCATTATATCAAACGATGAAGCGTTTTCCGCTAGAAATATCAAGTCTTCAATAGATCTTCATTTATTTTTTACTTTTTAAACAACAATATTAACAGTCTGTAATCCCCCTCCTCTAAACAGGAGGGAAACCCAATATGTGAAGGGTGGAGATAAACAATCCGTAAATCCCTGATTCTGTTCAACTAACATTTAGTGGGAAGGTAATGATCCTCCCCACTGAATGAAGTTTCACTTTAGCAGAGCCCCCCACAGCTATAAGGGTAATTCTATTATATCGCCGAATGTACCTCTGCTTTTACCTTTTCTTTTTTCTTTTCTTCGTTTGGAAGCTTTAAGAATCTTGTTAAGACAGCTGCGATGAAGTATAGTCCAGCCAGGATCCACACTAATCCTTGAGGACCGGCCAAGTCGAAGAATAATGCTACAAGTGCAGGACCAACGAATACACATAGACCTGCTCCAAGGTTTAGAATCGACATGGCGGCACCTTTGTCCCCGTCACCAACTAATGATGGTGTTAATGCAGATAGTGGTACGAAACCAGCGATACATGCCCCCCATAGCATTCCCACAATTGCTACAAGTGTTACGTTACCGGCAAAAATTTGCGGTGTATAGAATAGCATGAGTGTGAAGACTCCACAACCAACTGCCCCGAACCATGTGACTGTATTTCTCCACCCTAACTTGTCTCCTAGATAACCAAAGATTAAGTTGAATGCGATATTCGAAATAAATATCGTACCCCAAATATTTAACCAAACTGTTGTTGCGATCCCATGATCCGCTAAATATAACGGCAAGAATAATGGAAATGCATATTGTGATGATTGGTTAATAACGCGAACAACACCTGCAATCGCAACTTTTGGCTCTCTTTTTAAGATAGTAATTCCGTTTATCAGTTCTTTAACCTTAGATGCTGCTCCACTTCTTTCTTCTTTCTCAGGCATTTCAAATTTATCTCGGTTAACTATTATTGCAAAGAACGCTCCAATCAATACCCAAATAAGCGCACTCCATAATGTAGTGATATGGCCAAATGTTTGAATTGACCAGCTAGAGTAGAAGGCACCGAGTACACTTAATCCTCCTGTAAACACAAACCAGAACCAACCAACTGCTCGTCCTAACTGATGCGGTGGTGTCCGGTATGTAATCCAGACTAGGAAGGCATAAGCAAATAACGGATAACCAAATCCTCTTATCGCGTAAGTTGGAATCATTAATCCATAATTTAAGGTAGAAACAGCAAGTCCAACAAACAATACATGTCCAATAATATAAGCTGCTACCCCTAACATCATCGTTTTTCTTGGTCCAATCGCTTCAACTAGTACACCTGAAAGCCAAGCACCAATAGCAATCGTTACACCATAAGCCGTTGTGAGTGTTGCCGTTTGCTGAACGGTAAGCCCTTGTTCTACAAGATACGGACTGAGCCAAGCAAGTTCTAACCCATCTCCCATCATGAAGATAAGTACACCAAAGTACCCCCATGCTAAGTGCGCCGGCATTCCCATTCTATCAAGCAAAGTTCCTTTTTGCCCTAAATCCGTCATCTTTGCATGCCATCCCTTCTCCCTTGAATTTTAAGGTTTTAAAATGATTTTTAATGATTTATCGCCTTTTGCCATTAGTTCAAAGCCTTCTTCAAAATCTTCTAATCCCAACTCATGTGTAACTACACCTTCAGTGGGGAAGTCACCATTTGCAATTCCTTCAATGACAAGCGGATAGCAATACGGGCCTAAGTGCGAACCTAAAACGTCTAGTTCTTTACGGTCACCAATAATACTCCAGTCCACTGTTACCGGCTCCGCAAATACACTAAACTCTACAAAGCGGCCAAGTTTTCTAATTGCGTGAAGTCCTTGTTCAACAGAAGACGGATGCCCTGTTGCTTCAATATAAACATCACAGCCATACCCTTCCGTCATATCTTGAATTTCTTTAACAACATCAACTTCACCTGGGTTTAATACAACATCAGCACCAAATTTTTTCGCTAATTCTAGTCGATCTTCTTTCATATCTAGTACAACAAGTTTGCTAGGACCTGACTTTTTAAGTGCACCGATCATCCCTAGACCGAGTGTACCTGCACCTGACAACACAACAACATCGCCAAGTTGTACTTGTGCACGCTGTACCGCATGAAGACTGCATGCATACGGCTCAATCAGAATAGCTTTTTCTAAAGGAAGATCTTCCGGAACTTTATAGTTGATCGCTTCTTTTGTAAATTTCATATATTCAGCCATGCCACCGTTTACATTGTTTTGGAATCCATAAAGGTCATGTTTCTGGCACATCCAATATTCTCCTCTTTTACAGAAACGGCAGTCCCAACAAGGAACAATCTGTTCAGAAATTACTCGGTCACCAATTTCAAAATCAGTTACTGCATCACCTTTCGCTACAATTCTTCCAATAAATTCATGTCCGGGAACCATTGGCGCTTTAATATAAGCCGGTTGATTTTCGTCGCCCCAGAAGCTCGGTGCACCTTCAAACGCTTTCACATCACCAGCACAAATTCCACAAGCTTCTAGCTTAATAATAATTTCTTCATCATTTTCTAAAGTCGGAGTTGCTACTTCTTCATATCGATAATCTTTTGGAGCATATGCCACGACAGCCTTCATCATTTCAGGGATCTCTTGATTTTTTACTTGGCTTTTCTCTACTGTATCCGTCATTTTCCATTCTCCTTTAATAGATTAATATTTTTGTAAAAAGTGATTCAATCACCGAAAACTAAAAGGCAATTTTCGTTGATTGAATTGGAATCGGTTACATCTCAATTTATATATTATCATTGTTTTTCGTTTTGTCAATATTATTATTGAATATTTTCGCGTATTTTCATTAACTTCATATAAATCGCTATCTCAACAATAAAAGAAAGTGATTTTGCACGTTGATTAATTTCACTTTTTCGTCTAACATAAGAGATAATATAAAGTATAAGGATGTTATAGAAATGAAAATGTTTGCAAGTGAAAGAAGAGATAAAATTTTGCAGCTCTTACAGGATAAAGGGAGAGTAACCGTCAAGGAGCTTGCATCACATTTGGATGTATCAGAAGCTACATTAAGAACAGATCTAACCAAAATGGAATTAAGCGGCCTTCTAAAAAGAACTCATGGTGGGGCAGTTTTAAATGATGGCTCTGATAACGATCGAAGCTTCTCTGTTCGTGAAAAGAAAAACATTCAAGAGAAAATGAAAATAGCTGAAAAGGCTTTTGAGTTAATCGAAGACCAACAATGTATTTTACTCGATGCAAGTTCAACCGCTTTGGCATTAGCTCGCAAAATTAATGAAAGCTCCATGCGATTAACTGTTGTAACGAGTGGAATTCAATCCGCTCTAGAACTAAAGGATAACCCAGCGATAACCGTTATTCTTGTAGGTGGTGTCGTTACAAACGGTTCTACCTCCATTGAAGGAAAACTTGGAGTAAGCATCTTGGATCATGTGAATATTGATATCATGTTTACTTCTGCAAGTGGGTATACCGTCGAGAATGGATTAACAGACTTCAATTTATATGAAGTGGAATTAAAGAGAGAAATGGTTAAGCGTTCAAAAAAGGTAGTTGCAATTATCGACTACTCCAAAATAGGGAAAACGTCAAGTTCGGTTTTTGCTACTACGGATGAAATTGATGTATTAATTTCGGAAGAACAAATTAGTGCGGCTATGCTGGAGAGCTTACAAGATAATAACATTACAGTTATGTAATTGTTGTTCATTTTTCTCACCCTTTTGGTAATCGCTTACTTAATGAATTAATAAATTTAGGAATGAGGGATTGGAATGGGATTTCAAGGATTTGATAAAAACTTTAATATTACAGATAGAGTTGCAGTAATAACAGGTGGAGCTAGCGGAATCGGCAAAGCCATCGCGGACTTATATGTAGAAAAAGGTGCCAATGTTGCTATTTTAGACTTGAAAGAAGACGTCATGGAGGCAGCGAAGGAAATTAGCGATGAGCATGCAATCGGTGTAAAATGTGATATTACGAATGATGAAAGTATGGATCAGGCTGTTTCGAAAGTAAGAGAAGTATTCGGTAGAATTGATATTCTCGTAAACTGTGCTGGAGTTGCACTATTAGACGATGCAGAAAATATTTCTGATAGTTATTGGCAAAAAACGATTGATTTAAATTTAACGGGTTCATTCAAGATGTGTCAGAAGATCGGGAATGTCATGATCGAACAGGGTAACGGAGGGAAGATGATCAACTTAGCTTCCCAGGCAGCAATTATTGCTCTCGATAATCATGTTGCTTATGGTGCAAGTAAAGCGGGAATTGTAGGAATGACGAAAGTGCTTGCACTTGAATGGGCACAATATGGAATTAATGTTAACGCAATCTCCCCTACTGTAGTTTTGACTGAACTCGGTCAAAAAGCATGGGCTGGTGAAAAAGGAGAAAAAGCGAAAAAAGAAATACCACTCGGACGCTTCGGCTACCCTGAAGAAGTCGCAGCAATTGCTCTATTCCTCGCAAGTGATGCCACAAACCTAATCACAGGCGAAAACATAGTCATTGACGGTGGAAACACTATCAAATAAAAAAAGAGACTTGAGGGTCAGTGCTCACACCCCATTTTTTAGGGACAAGTACGCTGACCCTAAGATCTCTACAGCACTAACTATCAATAATACTCAAAGGCCTAAATTCCTACATTCTATTTTCTGCTGGTATTTTAGGAATTTACTGTCCATGCCAAGAAACGATTCTTAATTCAGTAGTTTTCTTCCCTTTTTGTTAAATAATGATGTAAAAAGTTAATGTTAATAACGGATTAGCAGAGGGTAAAATAATGTATATAATCTGGAGTTTCAGTACTTGTTACCATTTTTGAGATTAAAAAATATGGATTATAATAAAATGCAAATTGCTCTTCATCCTCTCACTCATGAAAGCCCTTGCAATTACGAGCAATTTTTTATATAATAATACTAAGTGATACGCTTCACAAATAGTAAAAACATGAAAAGGAGGTCATGACATGAACAAAGCTGATCCAACAGTTGCTTGTCTGTATCAAACACAAGGAACCATTTCACAGGAAAATATTCGTTCTAAGTTTTTAGATTACCAAATTGCGGACATAAATATCCATCCGGATATCCCATTACCTACAACAGGTTACCATCCAATTTCGATAAAAATTTCTGGTAAATGGTATGAAGCAGTTGCTTCGATTGTAACTATACCAGCGAAGGAAAACCATAAAAAAGTGAAAGTATATATTCGTAATTTTGAGCAGCAACTTCAAGCTTGTAACGTCTTAATCTCTTGGAATAATTATGTTATTCCTTCAACAAAACAAAAACGACGAGACGATGCGTTGCCGGCAGCTATAAGTTTGTAATACGCCTTACAACTACTTGTTATAACTCTTTGATCTTTTACTCCGTTTTACTACTTCTAGGTAAACATGTGAAAGTATCTTTGTTTAAGTTTGCCTATATACACGCACGCTACTCAACATTTCACACATCACTTAGCTAACACCCATTGGCTGCCCGACGCTTTAAGGTATGATGTTATATGTCGTCACTCCATACAGCCGAGGTTCACACCAACTAGATACCCACCCTCAATAGCAGATTTTATCCTTGAATGTAGAGCAGTAAAAAAACAAGCAGAATAATCCTCCTCGTCGGATGATTATTCTGCTTGTATAAAATAACGTGAGCGGGATTATCTAAGTTCCATGATCTTCTCCACTGAACAAAGTAGACTACATTTTTTTAATCGCTTCAATCAGCTCCCCAGCTTGTTGCCACAAGGCAATGTTATCCAGAACATAGGCATTCGCTTCCATGTCTTGGATATTTGCCACTTTGTCTCTCTTCGTCCGAAGCTTTGTTTGACCAGTTAAAAAATATTTGACAAACGGGTTCTGCTTCATTGCTTGTTTCAATAGTTTCTTTGTTTTTGCTGTGATTCCATCCCGGAAATAATGCAGCAACACATTGTTGAAAGCAAATTCTACAGACTCATCATCCTTATATTCAGTGACTAGCTTCCTAGCAGATTCATAATCTCCAAGTTCAAGATATAATCGCAATAGATAATATCTGATTCCCTGATTATCATTTGGGTTTAATTCAAGTAATTGTTCATAATGCTCTTGAGCTTTCGTCTTATCGCCATATTCATCAAGGAACATAGCAAGTCCTGCCTTTGCCCTCATAAAGGGACGAGTTTCCGTAATTCCCCAGAAATGTCCTTTATCTTCATGAAAATATTCTTTATCTAACTCTTTTTCAGCAAGTGAGAGCGCATAATAATAAAGCTGATATTTTTCATTGGTTGAGCTTGTATCTTCCGCTTTCATTAAATATGCATCGGAAAAATCCGGATCAATTGCTAACGCTTCGTCAATAAGTTTCTTCCGGCCCTTTCCGCTCGTTTGAATTGCTTCAGCCAGTTTTTCTTCGGCGAGATCTCTAGGTGTCTCTAAAATAGGATCAAATAACCCAACACTTTCCAGCAACTGATCAACAAAGGCCTCCGCTTCTTCTTCTGATTCAAACTCCTGTTCCTCTAGAAGGCTTTCAACTTCATCCATAAAACTCTCCATTATTTCTGGATCCAGAAGGTCGTCCAGATCATGAGGTAAGTCCGCTTTTATGTTCTCCGCTGCTTCAGTGATCTGTTCTTCTAATAGCTCTTTCAATTTCTTTGCATTTTTAGATAATGTCGTAACACTTATCCCGTACTCTTCCGCCAATTCCTTTTGGCTATCCAATTCAATCCCAAGAATTTCACGCTGAATAACATACTCTAATGCCCCAGCATAAGATCCTACCTTTGTAAACATGGGCTGTTCCAATTCTGTAAAGTACTTCCAGAGTACTATCCCAGTTGAAATCACATTTTGAGGTGCTTTCTTTTGTTCCATATGTCTTGCGAAAAGCTCTGCAACCATTTCATAGGGTGGATAATCCCATTCGAGCTCACCGGTAACTGTTTCAAATTCAATGGATGCAGCTAATATATCAGGGTAGTTATTTATGATTTCCTCCTCGCTCCATGTTTGGATCATTTCCAGAGCTTCTGGAGTCGTATCGGTGAATTCTGGTATCATCATAAAGAAATCATACAACTGAATATAAGGAAGCAAGAAGCCCATTAGATAACTTCCCTCTAAAAAATCTCTTTCTTCAGCCCCTGCTCCTATAAGCTTGTACGTTTCTTGAGAACGCAAATCTTTAATTTCTATTTCGTCTTCTGTATTCGAGAGTACCTCATAAATCGAAGGAACCGTTCCCGACCATGATGCAAAAGTTCTCCTTACCCTTTCATTACTAATTTTCCACTTTTGTTCCATATAATATAAATCAAAGATCGTTTTATCATTTTGTATTGGTGCATGGAGAATAATCCAAGCACTGAGAATGGATGAAAAAACTTCTTTCTCTTCATCATCCGCTACTTGTAGTTCCTTATACTCTTCTAGTATTTCATCTAATTCTTTTTCTATAAAATATGAATAGTTCTGCGTGGCAAATTCTAATAAACCTATATGAAGGCGTTCCAATTCAGCATTATACCGTTCTGGACTAATTTCGATCACATTTGAAGCGCCATGACATTTTTTATATTTCTTGCCGCTACCACAGGGACATGGATCGTTTCTTCCGATATTCTTCATCAGCCTTCACCTCATTTTTGGGGTCTTTCTTTGTATTATGAAGATTAATTGCAGGGATTTCAAGAGATTTAGGGGAAGATAACTTGATACATTTTGAGTGCTTTCACATCAAATTCCTCAAAAACTTCACGACCATCCATTCATTTCTCCTCCTTATGGTTGCTAGTAAAAATTCATCCGCTCGCTGACTTGCTTCAATTTGCCAGCCCCGGTCCGTATATACAATCATCGGTAGCTTACCTGAATAAAATATTTCAAGAAAATCATGCTCAATCATCCAATCTACTTTTTCCGTTATCGCTGCGATTGTTTCGGATTGAAAATAACCATAGACAGGTGATTTATCCAATTCTAATTCAAGCACTTTTTTCTCGCGGGATCCCTTTAAGATTTTGGAAAGAAGATTTCTTCCACCTGTCGCGATCAGTTCATCCGCCGCTCTTAATATTGCCAGCTTTTCCTTTTTTGTTAAATTCATGACTTTCACTCCTTATTGATTGAGGTTACATCCCTGTATTCTCACACTGCAACCACAGATAAATTAGTTTAATTACAGATTGGGAAAATCCGGAATCTCATTAAAAATAGTATCCATAGAAAATGCTATATTTTGCATAGGTATCTAACTTGTCCTTTCTATCGCGTTTCATAGATGAAGGTGATAAAATCTCAACAACTAAGTCTGGACTCCCTTCAATTCCACGATTGGTAACAAATTCTGATTTCCTTGTGTGTATCAGAAGTAAGTCTGGCTGCCTTACTTCATGCTTAGAGAGAATTAAATCTATTGGCGCTACGAAGAGAATATATTCATTTTGACAGCCTTGCCTTAATTGATATGCTATCTCTTGGCTAACTAATTGATGAATGGGATGAGGCGCTGGCGTCATAGCTTGAAGTATCCCATCAGCTAATTCATACTGCACACCATCATCAGCAAGACTTGCATAATCGTCATAGGTTAGCGGCTCCTCGCGGATGACATTTTTTTTCTTTTTCGATTGCATATTTTCACATCCTTTTAGAAGATATGACGGGAAAAAAGCCTCACGTAGATAGAGGTGTATTTTAGATAGAAGTTTTAAAAGCAAATCGTTCATTATGTATTCATTGTAATGCATTCCACTTGTACCCTGCAATAAACACAGGTCCGTTGAGGGTATATTAGGTTAATAAAATTTAAGTAAAAGTGTTAGTTGGCTTACATGATGGGGTGCGAGAGATTTTTGAGAAGTATAAATGGAGATACAACCGTTGAATGTGTATGATCTGTTTCCCTTCGTTTGGTTCTTAGTGTTACAAACGCTTGAAGGATGTGGCAGGTGGCTGACCTCATAACTTTATTTATTGAAAGGCATTACAAAACAGGGTATACTGCCATTAACTATAGGCAAAGACAACTAACAATTTCAGAAATATTTGTTTCTATTTTACCGCGTCTCACATAAATTTAAGGAGCGATAATGAGTATGACATTGGATAATAAGAAACATTCCTACGCCGATTATGTTTTAGAAAAGGAAGAAACCTATGAGGTTATTGCCGGTGAGATTCTCAATATGTCCCTTCCTTCTCCTACACCAAAACATCAAGATGTCGTTGCTGAATTGACCGCTGAATTCAAAATGTTTCTTCGTGGGAAAGAATGCATAGCTTTTTCAGCTCCAATGGACGTTTGCCTATTTGCCACAGAAACAACAAAAAAAGAAAACATTTTCGACTGGGTACAGCCTGATTTATTTGTTATATGTGATCGAAAGAAAATAAAAGATACGAATATTGTCGGTGCCCCTGATTTCGTAATTGAAGTATTATCCCCTTCAACAGCCCGTATTGATCGCTGGATCAAATTCAACAGTTATGAGAAGGCGGGAGTAAAAGAATACTGGATTGTTGACCCAGCTAATATGTTTGTTGAAGTTTATAAACTGCGGGATACATCCTTTCATCAAGCGGGGATCTATGAGCAAGAGGAGAGCATAACAGTGGAAATTTTTCCTGATTTGAAAATAGATTTGAAAAATATTTTTAAGGAAAGGGTTTAGGACGGTGGATCAGGTTCCTTGTTCTATTGAGGGATAATGCAATTTTATAATAATAGTTGCTAACGACATTAGAAGAAAAATACCAAAGTTAATTAGTGTATGACCACATTCGAAAAGAAATGTAGTACCCTTCAATTTATAATATTATTTATTGAAAGACATTTCAAAACAAGGTATACTAATCTTAAGAAAGACATATAATAAGAAAAGCTCAGGTGCGTCAACACCCGAGCAGTTGCAACTACATGCCGTAAGATATACGGTGACCTATTTTAAATTGCGAATAAGTAACCGCCTTATCCTTTAACTGGGAAGAGCGGTTACTTATTTTATTGATGACAATAATTTAATACACTGTAATACATTGCATCCAACTTTGCAAAAGTAAATATTGTATATGCTATCACTTTAATTTTTCTCCACCTTTTATAGATTTACTTTAATAACATTTTTGTTTATAATAAATTTAATATAAGGGGGAGGGAGAAACCGATGGATGAGTATAAATTTACAGATGAAATGAGTGCAAGTATTGTAAAGGGAATCATGAGAGGATATAAAAGTTACTTAAATGAGCGTATTCAAAAGAAAAAAGAACTTATTATCAGCAGTGCATATGCATGGGTTCAAGGAAATCATATTGACCACTATGTAGCAATGGAGACAAAAAACTTAGGCATCAACTATATCCCCTCAAAGGCAGGTTATTCATGGGGATATTTACAATTTCAAAATATTAACGATAAAGTGCTCTTTTTAATTAAAAACGGGGCTGCAATCAAAAGGAATGTAACCAAAAAAAGAGCTAATCGGGAGGACAACTACCTCGAACAAATGGCAAGAAAATTCAATGGAAAAATCAATTTTTCCAGCAAAACAACTGTTAGTGAGCAATTAAATTTGTTTAGATTATATGATCAGATTCAAGTTGTTCCCGACTTGATTGAAAGTGAAATAGAAGAACTAGAAGACCAAATTGACCGTTTTTATGTTGTTACATATACACTTGATGAACAAAAAATGATTTCCGACATTTCCTTATGCCTCCCCCATCCAGATACTTTTAAATTGCACCGGATTGATTCATTGACGAGATTTATTGATATAATCGATATAGAATTTACGGATGAAGATTTTGCAGGAATTAGGGATGATAAAGAAATTGATACACAAATAACCATTGGTGATTATGATATAGTAGTTGAAGACAAAGATAAAGCTAGTGACACAGAATAATAAAGGAGGAATGCAACATGTTTGTTGGTGATTCCTTAACCAACATTCGATTACTCCGCGGACTATCGAGAAAACAACTAGCTGAAGAGTTAGATCTAACAGAACAGTCCATCTGGCAGTATGAAAATGGGTATATCTCCCCCAGTTTACAAGTCATTAATAAAATGAGGACATATTTCAACGTCCAGCCAAAGTATTTTTATTCAAATCTTAACCTTTCTAATGAAATAAATGAACAACAAATCGCATATCGCTCAACCGTACGTAATAGCAGGCAGAAAACAAAATCGGAAACGGTTTATTTGGAATTTCTTAATTATGTAACGAATTATTTAAGTTCTATTATTACATTTCCACCAAATCAAATAAAGGCAATAAAAGACTATGCCGTTAACTACAAAAGTAAAAACGCTGGTTATTTAGAAATGGATGAAATAATCGAGCATATCGCTTCATACGCAAGGAACTCGATTGGGTTGAGCGACCAGCACAATGAAGACCTTCTATTTTTAATTGAGAAGAGTGGAGCCTTTATTTTCGAAAAATCATTCGGGGATACTGTTGACGCATGCAGCACCTGGTCAAGCAGTGGTATTCCTTATATTATCCTTGGAAATATTAAAAAAACTGCGGTAAGACGAAACTTTGATTTAGCACATGAATTAGGACATTTGCTCTTACATTACAAAATGGACATCACTGATTTAAACAATAAAGAATATAGCACAATCGAAAAAGAAGCAAATACGTTTGCAAGACACTTTCTTTTACCAAAAGAAGAGTTCCTGAGCGATTTAAAAACAGTGAGTAAAATTTCTAATCCCGATGCCTACAGCGTTCTCAAGAAAAAGTGGAAAGTTTCAATCGCCGCTATGGCTTACCACGCTTACTCCCTTAATCAGATGACCTATCAACAATACAGATACTTTAATGCTTCATTGAACCGGAAGAATTATAAGCTGATGGAACCTCTTGATGATGAAATTGTTATAATGAAACCCGGTAAAATCAGAAGTTCGTTCGAAGCTATATTTGAAAAGGACGTACGGTCGGTGGAGGATGTATTGGGTTATTTAAAATTCGAGCTGAAGTCGTTAGCTAGTTTGCTTGATGTGGAGCAAGAGTTTTTTGAAAAGTATATGATAAAAGCGGAACATCCGAAAGTGTATGATTTTGTTGTGCAGGAGAATGGAATACTGTAAGGCTCCGATAGATGTTCTTCTATATTTGATATTCTCAATTGTGTACAACCTAATTTATTCATAATTCGCAATTGAAGGAAAAAGATTGTACAGAAGTTGAATTTAGAAAAACCCCTAAAGAGAAAAAAGGAAATTCAGAAAGATGTAAGCCGAGGGGCAAGGTGTAAAGACTTCTATCTCCGCTTTATATTTTGGTAAAGTTAGCATACCCGCCGTTGTAAATGTAAAATAATCATGAATGGAAAGTCTTGAATTGGTGTTTAATACTGAAGGACTAGCTAACCAAACTCCTAAGCATAAGAAATAACCGCCTTATCCATTGATTCGGAAAGGCGGTTATTCTTACTTTTATTGATAAAATTTCATTAGCAAGCAAGTCCTGCCAACCCTTCATATCAATCACAACTGAATATGACCTATTCGAACTTTAATAAAATCCCTGTCTTATCATCCCTCTGTTTAAAACGCGGATACATCTCGCAATCCGCATCCCATTCCTCTCGTCTTTCAACCGCTGCTACCAATGAATGAAGCCCGTGTTCAAAAACTAGCTTAGCAGTTTCCATCCATATATCCGTCTCAGTTCCATCTGTAGGTAAAAGCAATCCGTCGCTTACAAGCAGAAGATCTGTAACTTGATGAAGCGGCAGTCTGCCATAGGAAATATATTCAAGCGCTTCTTCACTGCCGTCGATGATACCGTAACCCTCGTTTGTATTAAGTTTTTCTTTATTACTGAGTAAAATAGCATTTACAGATTGTTGGATTTCTTGCTGGCTGATTGGTGGATCTTCCTCCCGAAGGCGAACCATCTCTTTAATGGCTAAATCATCAAAGTAATGGATTCCATCGTAGGTCACACTTCGAATTTCGCCAGTTTTATATCTAAGAAACATCATACAGTCAGCAGCATGCACATATTCAAGATTTTTTCTTTCTGGATGAATTTTTACTGCAGCAATTCCTGCTGTACTTCGCTGACTTTTAGGTATTTCCGTGATAACAGGGCTTGCCAGTTTTCCGATATTTGTTTCATAATAATCAACCATTTTGGTACCAAGTCTCTCATTAGCTTGTTGAATAGATTGGTAGAGACTGCTGCTTTCGGTCATTTTTGACAGACCCTCTTGTAAGGTCTGAGAAGCGAGATAGCCCGGTGCGCCAAACAGACCAGTAGCCCCGTCAATAGCCGCAAATACTTGTGCAGCTTCATTTACTACACAAGTATCCTCGTTAATTTGGCTGTCTCCTTTTTTATATACTTTTTGTATTTTCATTTTAATTTCCTTTCTGTAAGAGGCGGGTTTTTTCTTGTGTTTGTATGCGTTGTTAATTATTTAAAAATAGTCTTGTAATCACCTTTATTATAACTCAACTTTCAGTCTGAAACAGCATAAAAAACGAGCTGCCACTTTCAAATAAAGTGGTGGCTCGTTTTTATCTTGTGATCAGGCCATTAACCGTGCAATCTAAATCAGCCGTTAGTCCGTCGGTCGAGAGAGACGGCGTACGCTTCATGACGGAAATTCAGGAATGGGTCGCCGGAAAGCTCAATTCCAGAACTTACAACGGTGGGATCAAACAATAGACTCTCTGGTGTTCCAGTCTGTTTGCTGATTACGGAAAGCCGTCCGATTGAAATTTTCGTCCTTGCTTCTGGCCAAGACTTCGAAGGATCATCAATTGGATCCCCCTCCTCACCCAGCTGAATGATCAAATCAAATGAGATGGGGCCTCTTGTCAGTCGATCATCCAGTTCTTCCATCAAGTAATCATGGGATGTCTCCTTAGCTCCTCTGCTGGTGAGTGTATGCTTATCGAGCATCGGATGCCACTCGTACCGGACTGGCTGCTTCATTCCTTCTTTATTTACAAAGTAGAAAGCGTGCAGCGGATAATAGGACAGTTCCGAAAAACTGGCAGGCGGATAACTTTTTAGTTCCTTTACTTTCAGCAGAGCTTCCTTACTGTCTGGGTAGCGAGTAAGCAGATTTTTGAGTGCCATCCTTTTGTCCGTTTTATCATCGGTCAGTATTTTAATCATTTCGATAAAATCTTCCGGACTCTCAGCAGGGAAGAGAGGAATCGATACACCGATCAAATCATTGTGCCCGCCATCCGGCAAGTTGAATTTAACGGCCATCCCTTTTACTGGGGACAGAATGTCAGCTGCCGTCGGATTCGTAGAACTGTTTGAAAAACGGACAGTTGCGGACACTTCTTCTTTCTGAAAATGGGGTGCCGTCGTATAGGACACGGCATTTCCATTCGGTACAAACTTCGCGTCATACACTTGTCCTTTTGCATGCGCCCGGCGAGCCGAAGGGAATGTACCCGCTATTTTTTCAAGCGTATCGATGGCATCTTCGGTTAATGGTTTCTGTTTGTGATTAGTCATGGGGATCTCCTCTTTTATATACTTTAGGTATCAAGATGGTCTTAATAACCCTGCACGGCATCAATCAGGTCGTTGAAGGCTTTCAAGCTGCGTTCGCCGCGCCAAATGTCACGTACAGTAGAGTTAGGGTACGCACAATACCAGCCAGTAGCAGTCACTTGATGCTTGGCAATAAAGTCTTTGATTGTCGGATCATTGATTCCCGGATAATCTACAACTTCCGAAAAGAAATGGTCGAGCAGCTCCGGAATCTTCGTGCCGAAATCGTCAATATAAGCATCCCAGTCACCATCATAGGCGGTCGCGAACAACAACCGCTTGTCATCATCAAAAATCACCCAGCGCATGTCATGAACAGTTGCTATTCGGGCCATAACTTCCATTTGGTCCGGATTATTTGAAAGTTTTTTTCGCAGACGTTCAGCACCGCCTTCTTTCAAAGGAGCGATGACGGTCAGTTCTGAGACTTTACCCAGTCGCAAGCCGACCCGACCTGCAGTTTCCATCTCAATTGCTTGATTTTGTTTGTTCTCGTTGTTTTCATTTGTCATTGTTGTTAACCTCCGAAATAATAAATTATTTTTCACCCAACTCAGAAATCCATTTTAATGCAGAAATACTGGGAATAAAGAAATACGATCCTCCTTTTGTTACAGAGAAAGCAGGAATTCCGTGCATTCTTTTACGGAATGGCTCCTCCGGGATGGTATACATACCTTCTCCGGCTTTGTTGCCTGTAATAGGGTCTTCTTCAGACAGTTCAATGAAATTGCCGTCATTCAGCCAGGTTGATTTGATAAATTCATATTGGCGGGAGAGCGAGGTGCAAATCCCTGCAAAGATTAGTCCTCTGTCTTCCCCATCGTCTGCAAGCTCACCTTCAGGAAGGGGCGGACCATACATGGTAGAGCGCCGGAGCAGACGATGAATATTTACATCTGCAATTGAGTCCTCCAGACTATCCCGCGGATTAGCTCTTCTAACATGGGAGCTCAGAGGGCATTTGAGCCCTTTCGGATCGTCTTTGTACAGGAAATCATTCCGTACATTCTCGTCCAGTGCAAGTTTTGGATCGTCCTTATCCGGTGACAAGGAAAGAGGAGTTCCGCTTGGCCACCTGCCAACCATTTTTGCAGCAAGCAATTCACGCTCTTCATCAGTTTCTCCTTTTTCGTGCAAGTACGAGCGAAAGGCCGCGACCCGCAAATGAATTTTCCGCAGCGCCATATAGCTGCCATTATTCCCAAGTATGTTCGGAGTCGGACCCTCCTCGATATTCCCTTTTTCATTTTCTTTTCCGATGATGAATTCTCCCGCCTTGAGAGGGGTCTCACCTTTTAATGGCGGATGCAGCTCATTTCCTTCAATTGCCGGGTTGCTGATCCCCTCCGTAAACCCCATATGGGACAGCCCATTTTCCGGTGAACTGACGCTAAGTTCGTACAGCAGCGTAATTCCATCCAACTCATCGTATACCTTTCTCGCACGGTCCAGAGCTTCCTTCAACCGCTCCTCATCGGGTGAGAAAATAGCAATCGCTAAATGCAACCGTTCTTCTTCAAAATAATCTTCCCAGTTTTCGGGTGCACTTTCGTTGTAATCTCCCAGCTTTTCAGCTCGTGAAGACATGCCTTCCCTGAATTCAGCCGGAAAACTTTCCAAAGACTCTTTTGGAACACCGAGCTTTTCCAGACCTTTATAGGTCAAGGCACCATTAACCCAAGCCCCATCCGATGGTTTTTCCCAACGATTGGCAGAGGTGATTTCAGGAAGGAGTTTTTTTAGAACACTACGTCCGCTCTTTGGATCATCTATTTGTAAGAGTAAATACATACCAACATACTTTTCAGGGCGCTCCTGCAGTAGGATTCCTTGTATGTCATCATAGTCAAGACTCGCCATAGATCTTCTCCTCGTCGTTAATTTAGCGCGATAAAGCCTACTTTTTCGCTATGTCTTAAGTATGCCCCTGAATGCCCTTGAATATTTATTTTAAAACAAAAGAAAGAGTGAGTGGTCTGTATCAAAAGATAGGAGTTCTTAGTGTAATTTATTTCAAAAAAACATAATTGAAGTGTTCTCCCAATCAACTGTCCGTATTGATCGCTGGAATAAATTCAACAGTTATGAGAAAGTGGGAGTAAAAGAATACTGAATTGTTGACCGCTAATATGTTTGTTGAAGTTTATGAACTGTGGGATACATCAAGCAGGGATTTATGAGCAGAAGGAGAGCGTAACTACTGGAATTTTTCCTAAGCTGAACATAGATTTGAAGAATATTTTTAAGGAAAGGGTTTAGGACGGTGGATCAGGTTCCTTGACCAATTACGAACTAATGTAATTTTGTATAATAGTTGCTAACGACATTACAAAAAAATACCAAAGTTAATTAGTGTATAACCTCATTCGAAACAGAAATGTAATGCCCTTTCATTTTAAAATACTATTTATTTATTGAAAGACATTTCAAAACAAGGTATACTAATCTTAAGAAAGACATATAATAATAAAAGCTCAGGTGCGTCAACACCCGATCTATTGCAACTACATGCCGTAAGATTTACGGTGACCTATTAATCAAGTGAATAAGTAACCGCCTTATCCTATGGCTCGGGAGGGCGGTTACTTATTTTTATTGGTGACAATAATCGCAATTATCGCTACGATTGTTCCTAACGATACTACAATGAAACTTCCAAAATCAATTAATAATTTAATTAATTCTAGATATGTCACCATCTTACCACCTCCCTTCTCAGGGAAATGGTCACCGCCCATCCTACTTATGTAGTTGCTAGGTTAATATTACCATTTTTCATCTGAAACCGCTATCATATTTTGCTGCTGCTTTATAATATTGACGGAATGATTATTACTATAAGAGTTTCGAATAATTAGGCACTGTCAACACGCACTTTGATATATTAGGCTAAAAAAGTAAGTACTCTGCCACATTATCGTATTAGAGCATCCATGGACTCCAGAGCCCCATTAAAAAGCTTTCACTTAACTTTTTAATCTTAAATTTCATTTACAGAATAGATTTTTAATAGTCCTTGGTTAATAAACTTCTTAAATTAGTATTTGCTAAAACAATAAGATATGGTAAACCTCTCTTTATTATACCAAACCTTTTATTGCCATATGCATTGTGGACTTCTTCCAATAAATCTTGTAGTATGCCCCAATCCTCATCAGAAAATTGATAGCCTTGTAATGGAACTCCAACCACTTCGAATGAATATTTATTCTTAAAGTAATTTTTAATTTTCTTACTTTCAATAAGAAAATTAATTTCCTCTATTTCTATATCAAAACCATTATCAATCAAAATACAGATATCATAAATAAAATCTTGAAGTAATACTCGTTTTATGTCCATTCCTATCTCCTTAATTAATAAAATTGAGACCCCAGCCAAAGCCAGAGTCTCTCAATTCTAGAATTACTGTAATAATTGTAAAACACCTTGTGGTTGTTGGTTGGCTTGCTTCGCCGCTATGCCTTTCGATCATAGAATAGACTATATCTTCACCCTTATATTCATAAGGGGCTGGGCACTTCGAATGATTGATTGCAATCACTCTACGAATCTCATTGCCATAAGATTTAACCATTAGGCAGTGCATTCTAGTCGTTGAACCTTCGCCGGGTTTTCACCTTAGGCGCTTGGCTGCTGATTATCCATTGTTTCATTGTTTTGTTTTTCAAACCTTCACGTCTGCCGTTTCCAGCTACGTTGTGGTACAAAACACTTTAGGAAGTTCCAGCAATTCACCCAGTGGTACTCTAATCCGTTACCAGATTAGACGCCCTTCTCAACAATTACTGTAAGAGTTGTAATACTCCTTGAGGCATTTGTTGAGATTGAGCTAACATAGATTGTGCCGCTTGTGAAAGGATGTTGTTCTTAGTGAACTCCATCATTTCTTTCGCCATATCAACGTCACGGATACGTGATTCTGCAGCAGTTAAGTTTTCTGCTGATGTACCTAGGTTGTTAATAGTATGTTGAAGTCGGTTTTGTACTGCACCGAGTTTAGAACGTTCTGCAGAAACTGTATCAATTGCAGATTGGATTGTTGTAATTGCACCATCTGCGCTTTTTTGATCAGTGATGTTTATACCTACTGTAACTGTAGCACCATCTACCAAAGAATCCTCTTCTGATGCTAATACTAGTCGACCAGCATCATTATAGTAACCTGCTTCATCTCCTTTGATTGTACCAGTTTCACCATCCGTAAGTGCTGAATCTGCTGCTAGAACTAATTCGCCATCTTTATAATATCCGGCTACAGTATGATTAGCTGGGTCTTCATCCGAAGTGTCTGCTGCTTGCCAAGTGGCTGTGAAACCATCACCATCAGTAATCGTATGAACATCATCGTCGCCAGGATTTTCCCCAGGAGTTGTTACTGCCGTGTATTTAACATCATCAGTTGCTACTTTATAAGTTAAATCATCTTTTTTATAAGTCTCAGCAACATTTAATTTTGTACCACTCATATCGTTAATTGAAACTTTCAAGTTCTGTCCTTCATTTGCACCAACATGGAAAGTAACATTTTGCAAGCTTCCGTCTAGTAAAGTTTTCGTGTTGAACTCTGTATCATTTGAAATATCATTTAAAGCATTTGCAAGTTGGTCAATTTCTTTTTGTAGTTCGCCACGATCGGCTTCGTTATTTGTATCGTTTGAAGCTTGATTCGCAAGTTCACGCATTCTTTGAAGAATTGCATGTGTTTCGTTGAGTGCACCTTCTGCTGTTTGGATTAGAGAAATCAAATTTGTTATCGTAGTGGCTGTTTATCCGCTACTTCTTTATGTTTCCATAAAGTTCAGACCATATCTTCATCCCTTTAAGGATGCCCCGCGCTCGTGGGTGGGTTATTGGTATGGTTCCTCACCACCTGGTCGTTACACCTTCCCAACTACTTATTACCAATTCATTAGGCTTGGCTCGGTATTGCCCACCATCCTTCATATGGTTTGGGGTTCCACCGAATTCACGGAGTTATCAACTAAACATTGCTGCTTAGTGCGGCATTTCTCGTTTACCGTCTTGGGCGTTTTTAGTCGCCATTTCTAATCCACGAATCTGCCCACGCATTTTCTCAGAGATTGCTAGACCTGCAGCGTCATCTCCGGCTTTGTTGATTTTCAGACCTGAAGAAAGTTTCTCCAAAGATCCTTGTACTGCGTTCTGGTTAGTTCCTAATTGGCGATGTGCATTAAGAGCTGAAATATTGTGATTGATAATCATGTTCAATCTACCTCCATGTATTTTGTTTTCTAGCAAGCCACATCCATGTGATCTTGCTGATCTATAATAATTCCACGTCCTGTGGAATTACTACCTATTTGATTAGAACACTCAGAAACGATTCACAGCCGAAATTTCCTCCTATTTACAGGATGAATGGCCATAGCTATGTATCTTTCCCGCTGTTCTATTATTTATATCGGCAGGACTTTCGAATTGTTTAATACTTTTTCAGTAAAATTTTTTCTACAAAAAACAGATCACAACAGCAACATTTGCATTGCAATCATGAGCTGCTTTTCAATTTTCTTACCACCCATAAGATGTTAGGTCTTCGATTTGACTGATAAAGTCCATTAAGACCGCATCAGCAAGCAGGAAACAGATAAAGCTGATTAATAGAACCGTTGCGAGACTAAAGTATATTTTTTGTCCATTTGGGTTGACCTCGGAAGCTTTCTGATAAACATATAAGACAGGAACATATGAAAATATCATTACTAGTGAAATAACGAGCGTAAAGAATGTTAATTGATAAGAACCAATCAGTCCACCGAGCACGGCGACTAAATTTAATGCAACGAACGGAACATAGATCGAGCCATACTCGGCGATAATTTTTTTAAATGAGTCCTGATTTTTCGCGAGTTTCGTCATTGCAAGAGCACTTCCGAACGTAATCGCAATTAATATAAGCGCAAAGAAAAAGAGCCTTGGGACAATTCTGAAGAATGGAAGTGATTCGCTCATCCAGCTCCCACCAAATGATTTAAATAAGGAGTTCCCAAGAAAATAAATGCTCAATGAGAAAAATAAGGCATATAGACCGATGTTGATCAAGCTGTTCGTTAATTGCTTTTCACCGGATTGAAATGCCCGTGCCGGGTTTTTTAATAAATGTAAAAAATAAGACCAGTAATGATTTAACCCTTCTTTAACCGCATCTGCTGTTGGTTGTGCATTTCCTTCTATCGTTGCCGCGGCTGGATTCGACTTTGCTGTTGTTTGTTGCTCTACTTGTGCATTCCCTTCCGTAGTATTCGCTTGGGACGGCTCCTCCCCTCTTCTAGATTGCTGATTCGAGTTATCAACATCGTTTTGTGACTGCATCGCTGCGCCACATACACCGCAGAACTTCCCAGCCTCCTGCTGATGGTTACAACTTAGACAGACTAACATTGTACATTCTCCTTTATAATATTAACTATTCCTTTCGTACACTTGCCTTGATGATTTTATGTAAAGGAAAGTAGTTTTATAACCCTAGAAAAGAAACATATAAGTCTTTTAGACTATCTCAATTGATTATAGCAAAGTTCTTTCTAATTTAAAGCATTTTTTTAATAAAAATAGCTCCGAACCTTGTATATAAAATGAACCCTAGATAATAGACACTAATAAAAAACAGTCAGTCGCCCTCTATTATCTAGGATCTATTTTAGTTTTCTCGGAGCTGTTTTTTCACGTATAGATTGCCGTTTTAATTCAGACAAATCTCTTCAAACCGGAATAAATTTGCCGGTTCAAGCTGGAAATCATCCTTCTTCCAAACGTTTTCCAGATAAACGATAGCAATGCTAGACTGCCTACTATCTTTTACACTTTCTTCAATTGCAATAACACTCTCAAATAACTCCGCAACCCACTTCGCAATATCCTTCACATAATAAGTCTTCAACTCATAAGCCATCTTCCTAATCTCCGCTACCCGCTTCTCAAACTGCCTTATCTGTTCCAATAATAAGTCCACCCAATCACGCACTAAATCCATTTCCCGAGATGCCTTAATATCCCAAAGTCTCTCCCGCATCTCCTCGACAAATACTCGCTCAACCTCATATTTCTCCATCAATCGTAACACTTCAAGCCCCAAAATATTTGCCGTCCCTTCCCAAACTGTTAAGACTTGGGAATCCCGTAGCAATCTCGGTGTCACAAAATCCTCAATGTAACCATTCCCGCCATGCATCTCAATCGCTTCATGGGCAAAGTGAACAGCCTGCTCCGCCGTTTCCTTTTTCATAACCGCCACATATAACCGGAATAATGTTTTTTCCCTATCCGTTGCTGTATGTTTCGTATCCTTCCCCATAACCTTATCCATTAGCTCAATTATACGGAACATCGCATTCATCTCTACTTCCTGCTTGGCAACCATTTTACTAAGTGTCGCTTGTATCATCGGATATTCGATGAGCCTTTTACCAAATGCCGATCGCTGCTTAGCATAATTACGAGCTTCCAAATAAGCACGGCGCATAATTCCCAGTGAAGCAACTGCATTCGAAACACGAGACAAATTCAGTGCTTCTATCATATAATAAAATCCTTTTGTTTCTTCCCCAACAAGATAACCAACTGCGTGTTCAAATTCAACTTCGGCAGACGGCACCGCCCGAACACCGAGCTTGTCTTTCAACCTGCGAATTCGCAAGTTTCCTGCAGCCCGATTTTCTTCCCAGGGCACAAGGAACAAACTTAATCCCTTCGTTCCCTTCTCGGCCCCGTCAATACGGGCTAATACCATTGCAACACCGCAAGCGCCGGCATTACTTGCAAAATACTTTTCACCACTTATCCGGTAACTATCCCCTTCCTTCACAGCAGATACTTCATTCGCACCGACATCCGAACCACCCTGCCTTTCTGTAAGCAATGTCGCACCTTCATATAACTCAACATCCCCCGTTGAAAGAACATGCGGCAAATACTTTTCCCTTAGTTCATCGGATGCATAATGGTCAATCAAATAAGCTGTTGCTTTTGTCAGCGTCACGGGACAGGCAAGACCAGGTTCTGTGTGGGATAGCAAATATTTCTGCGCATAAGAATAAACGTAATTCCCTTTCTGCCCAAAGGCTGGAATTTCCTTATGAACGTAACCGACAATACCTGTATTGTATGTCTCTTTCACTGATTGCTTATATCCCTCGTTCAACCAGACACGCGACACTTCATTCCCCATCTGGTCGTAGCGAATGAGCTTGGGCTCTCCTTCTCTATCCGTGTGAATCGCTCTCTCATCAATCGGTCCCGCGCAGAGCTCTCCGTATTTTTCCAATTCTTCATCCGCCCACTGAAAAAAGTCATCAGAGAGAGAATTCTGTAACAGTCGCCGGAGATTTGGGTCACCTTTATAAAAATTTTCTTTGTTTACTTTTTTCTTTATATCCAACACATTCAATCCT